>NZ_JBLBUE010000206.1:0-5578 GCF_047290655.1 Alteromonas sp. AMM-1
GTTAGCAAAAATGAAGGCACCACCACCATTTCACTGGTGCATTGTTTCCATGTTTGCTGGATATTGTCGGCGTCCAGGGCGGTTGAATCTTCGTCGCCGGATTCGGCCTCTTGCTTCCAACGCTGTAATTGCGCCTGCAACTCAGTAACCTGACGCTGCAGCGCCGGCAAGCTGTCCCAGATATGTCGATAGCTTTCCAGCAGGCTTTCAATTTCTTCAGCAGGCGCTTCGAAGGCTTGTAGTGCTTCAATTGCAGCTTCGGCGGCTTTCACTGCTTGCTGAAATTCGCTCACCTCACCCAGACTCAAACTCAGCAGTTGTTCACCCTGAAGTTTGTTGTGATACTGCTTTACCCGTTCTACAGTTTCGGCTACTTGCTGCTTAGCCTCGCGGTGAGCGCCCGCCTGCTGAGCCTCACGCCAGGGACCTTCCAGGCGCACTAAATGCCGATGCAGTTTGTCTGCAATCGAGTGATATTTTTGCTCAAACGCTTCACGAGTAGTTACATCCAGGCAGTGGAATTCTTCTGTTGAAGTCTGGTACTCATCGTTGAGTGCGCTAAACTGATTGTGCACCAGCAGATAGTCTGATTTGTCGAGCAACGCCTGCATTTTCGACAGAACCATTGTGCAATTCCTGGCGACATCGACGGGCTTTTGCGCCAGCTGTTTGAGTACTTCAATACGCGCCTGAATGAGTGCTTCGGTTTCATTGTCACTGCATTTTTTCAGCGCTTTTAACAGCAACTCTACTTCAACACAGTTATTCACCAGACACCGCTTTAGTCCTGATGACGGGGTTGAGGTCATCAAGTCAAAATACAATGCTGCTTTACCTACCCGCTCAATAGCCTGCAATACAAATGATTCATCATCGTGTAATTCGGTCATTAATGGCAAACAGCGTAAAACCTGCTCAGCCGGAGCGGATTTCAGCAAGTATTCCTTAGCTTCTTTCTGACTGAGTTGTTGCGAACCGTCGATAAGAGCGCATTCGACTTTGGCCTGAGCGGCACCGCGCAAACGCGGGTTGCGCGCAATTTGAGACATCTTGAGCCACAATGCAAATGTGTCAAGCTTCTCTAATGCAGCAAGACTTACGCGCTCATCGTCGTCATTAAACGCCAATTCGTGCAAAATGCGTTTTTCGTTTTGCGAATCGGGCGATAATTTTTCAATGGCTTTTAACCGGGTATCCGGGTCGTTACTATTATGGGAAGGCGCGAAAAATCGACTAAATATCATCCTGCTTAAACCGGGCTATGGAAGTTTCATTGGATTGTGACTCACGCAATTCCTGGCGTAATTCACTTTTGCTTTTGTGCACGATCTCGCCGCTCTCACCCACTGTCATGTGCTCGTTAGTGCGCGCAACACGGGCCTGATATAACAATACCGCTTGAAGACAATTCTCTTTCTGGTCTTCCGACAGCGGTTTACCATCCGGCCATTTGCCGGTTTCAACCGCTTGACGGAGCCTGTCATAAACCTCTGGCGTCATGGCTGCCAGAATTTGCTCTACATTCATTTTGCTGACCGCTTTAACAACACGATTCTTACACGGTTAATGCCGTACCATAAAAAGCCACACACGCAACCCAGTACTGCCAGATTATGCTGCAGATCGCCGGGCGATGCGCCGCCCCAATACATAAAACCAAACCCGCCAATAAACAACAACATAGCCAGCATGGATTGGTTTTGAATACTGTGCATCTTTTTGAAACGCTGCATACTGTGTTTGCGTTCGATATCTTCAACTGAAGCATCCTGATAAGCAAAATCGCAATGTGTACAGGACTTCGCTTTGTCCGACATTTTCTTACCGCATGAAGGACAGTCAATTAACGCCATATTATCTCCCAAAAAGTGTCAGATGAATGTCCGGCAACATAACCGGACATATCAAAAAGCCAGGTATGGACCCTGGCTTTTACACCGGCTTGTTTTGTACTTAAAACAAACCAGACTGGTTTAATTTTATTTCTTGTCTTTAACGCTTTGCCAGTATTGATCAACCGTTTGCTTCATTTCTTTACTCAGCAACACAAGTCCGAACAGGTTTGGCAATGTCATTACAACAATGGCCACGGCCGATAGCGCCCATACCAGTGTTGTATCAGAAAACGAAGCCCACACAAACCCGGCCACATAAATTACACGGTAAGGCATAATGGAACGCGGGCCTAACAGATAGGTCATTGCACGGTCACCGTAGTAAGACCAGGCAATTGCCGTAGAGAATGCAAACAATAACAATCCTATCGACACAATATACTGACCAAAATCACCAAACCAACCGCGGGTAAACGCTATGGTGGTGAGGGTAGCAGAGTGTACCAGTGATTTACCCTTAACTATCAGGTTTTCTTTTACGGGTTTACCGTCTTTAATTTGCAGTGTGCCGGTAAACGGATCATCATCACCCACTAAAAACTGCACGTCTTCTGCTACTGAACGAGCGTTGATCAGTGTGTATCCGCTGGTTACGGAGGTACCATTTACCACTGATAAGGTACCAGTGAACGGTTGCACATCACTTTCACCCGTGCTGTTCAGATATCCGTAAAGCTGCACTTTGTCGGCATCTACCTTGTCTGAATATTCACCGGCAACGAACACCATATCGGAACGGTCAAACACGTTTTCGTGTTTTTCTTTCCATACGCCAGACGACAGGATAACCAAACCGGTTAACGTACAAATGATAATGGTATCGATAAAGGGTTCAAGCAGCGACACCATGCCCTCTGAGGCGGGCTCTTTGGTTTTTGCCGCAGCATGGGCAATGGGCGCAGAACCCTGACCCGCTTCGTTTGAGAATAATCCCCGGTTTACACCGCGGTTAAACGCATAGGCTAACGACGCACCAAGGAAACCACCCGCAGCAGCCGAACCGGTAAACGCATCACTGATCACAGCTGCAAAAGATGGCAGGATATTTTCGGCATTCGCAAGAATAACTGCCAGAGCACCAATTAAATAGATAACCGCCATGAAGGGAACGATACGGGCAGTTACCGCAGCAATCCGCTGGATCCCACCTAATATAACCAACGCCAGTAAAATACCCAGTACACTGCCCACAATCCAGGGTTCAAAACCAAACGTTGCTTCAATGCTGGTTGCAATACCGTTACTCTGTGGCAGGTTACCTGTACCAAACGAACTCACTACCGTCGCAATCGCAAATGCCACTGCCAGCCATTTCATGTTCAGGCGTCGATCCATAAAATACATCGGACCACCGGCCATGGTGCCATCTTCAGTTTGCACGCGGTATTTGTGCGATAAGGTTACTTCCACGAATTTTGTGGTCATACCTAAAAAGGCTGTTGCCCACATCCAGAACAAGGCCGCAGGGCCGCCGAGGAAAATAGCAAACGCCACACCACTGATATTACCGGTGCCCACCGTACCAGACAACGCCGTCGTCAGTGCGCGAAAATGGGTAGTATCACCCGGGTCGTCACTGTGATCGTACTTGCCAGTTACCACTTTCCAGGCATGTGCGAAAAAGCGAATTTGTGGAAATTTAAGGTAGATTGTAAAAAACAAACCTACCCCGAGTAATACGAAAGGAAACCAATCGGCTCCCCCTAACATGCCATCCAATGACACTAAAAAGTTATACAAGCCTTCCAAACCGAGTTCCCCTTGTTGTTAAAGTTTATTGTTGTTATGTCCTAACGAAGGTGTGAGACCACAGCTCTGGTTGCCACCAGCAGGTCTTCACCAAACTGTTGGCATCGCTGTGCAGACCAGCCAAACAGTGGATCAGGTAAATTATTATTATCTTTAAACGGCATCTCAACTGTATACGCCAAACAGGTAAATGCCTGACCTACCGCATTAGATGCAATCGTTAAATTCGCCTGGCCAGGGGCGTCTTTGGCGTAGCCGTACTCGTCCTGAAACTCAGGTGTGGTTTGCAGTAACGCTTGTTTGAAACGGCTTTCCAGATCTGCCAGGTGTGCAGAATACGCAGGAATCCCCTCGCTGCCAGCTACAAAGTTGTAGGGTAAAGCTTCATCACCATGCAGGTCCAGATACATATCCACACCAATCTCACGCATGGCGTTGAGTACGTAATACACTTCCGGGCTTTTTTCCAGTGAAGGTGCAGCCCATTCGCGATTCAGGTTTATGCCTGCCGCGTTGGTTCGCAAGTGGCCGCGAACACTGCCATCGGGATTCATATTCGGTACGATGTAGAATACCGCATCATTTAACAACGCCCGGGCAACGCCATCCTGGTCGTCTAACAAGCGGTTAATCATCCCCTCTGCACACCACTCGGCCATTGATTCGCCGGGATGCTGACGTGCAGTAACCCAAATTTTCCGCTTGGCGTCATCTTCTTCGCCGATAACCAGCATGGAAATATCACGGCCGTCCAGCGTTTCCCCCAGGAAACGCAATTCACATTGCGCTGCACATTGTGCATCCGAGAGCAGATCAAGGTGACGTTCGTAGCTGTATGGTGTGAAGTAAGCAAAATAGACCTGAGCGTGTTCCAGTGCCAGGCTAAAGGTAAGGCTATCGCCATCGAATTCACTCTCTACCCGAAACCAGGTTTGTCGGTCGTAGGAAGCACACACGTTGTACCCTTCCCAACCTTTTGGATAAGCAGATTTAGCCAGTTCGGTAATACGCAGGGTATGTAGTTGGTTTACTTCACCACGGAGACCAAAATGAAACCACTGGTAAAAATCGGATTGGTTGTCTTTGTTGATCGCCAGCACAATATTGTTAGGATCATCGGCTTGAATGACGCGGATGTTGCCGCTGTCGAATTGACTTGAAATATGCATCTGTCTTTTTTGTTATCAATTTTGGGCTAATTTAACACAGTCGCGAAGAACATTGCCATGGCGTTGGACCGCGAAATCGCCGTTTTTGTAGTAAGTGTTTAACATTTATACGGATTGCCAATTGGATTGCCGAATGGATTGCCGAATGGATTGCCGAACGGATTGCCGAACGGATTGCCCTACCCGTTAACTAACAAAAAACGCGCTGAGGCTATAACACCAACAGCGCGCTGATTCTGAAACCGTTAAAAAGGCAATTATCGTGGTAAGGTAGGAATACAGATCCCAGCCATGTCCATTGCTACTCGTAATACCTGACAGCTGTAGCCAAATTCATTGTCGTACCACACATACAGAGTAAGACGGTTTTCAGCCACAATGGTTGCCTGTGAGTCTACAACCGAAGCGGCGCGTGAGCCCACTAAGTCCGTTGATACAATCTCGGTAGACGCCGTGTAATCAATCTGATGTTGCAATGATGAGAACAGCGCGGTATCACGCAGGAATTCATTTACGGAGATCTTATCAGTGGCTTTTTCCAGATTTAGATTAAGGATCGCCATAGATACGTTAGGCGTAGGTACACGAATAGCATTACCGGTTAATTTACCTGCCAGTTTCGGATAGGCTTTCGCAACCGCTTTAGCTGCACCCGTTTCAGTGATAACCATGTTCAACGGTGCACTGCGACCACGGCGCTCTGCTTTGTGATAGTTGTCGATCAGATTTTGGTCATTCGTATAAGAATGCACGGTTTCAACGTGA
>NZ_JBLBUE010000207.1:0-5577 GCF_047290655.1 Alteromonas sp. AMM-1
AATAGTAATACCAGGTATCTGTATCAAAGGCATCTTTAAGAATAGGGCGGCCTAACACAAATTCAACCTGCTCTTTGGTCATGCCAATTCGCAATTTTTTTACGTCTTTTTCGTCAAGGAAGTTTCCTTGTGGAATATCAATTCGATAAATCCAGTTAGAACAGGCACTGGTAAATACAGTGAGCAAAAGCACAACAATCAGGTGAGACAGCTTCATTAACAGAAAAATCCAATTAAAACAGTTTGTAATCGTTATAGTGGGCCTGCATACCCTAAATTTGTTCTAAAAACGGTATGCCAGACATACTGGACGATGAGCATGCTAATCGCTCCGTGCCAGTACGTCAACTTCGACCCACAAAACATCACTTAGTTCGGTTGGACATTCTCTAAAAGTTCACGTGCGTTTGCCAGTGCATTCGGGGTGATCTTGTCTCCCGCCAATAACCTTGCCAATTCATCAATCCGTGCCTGCGCGGTTAACGCCAGAATATGGGTTTGGGTTTCATTGCCGTCTGTTGTTTTGGTAACAAACAGCTGATTGTGCGCTTGCGCTGCTACCTGGGGTAAATGGGTAACACACATTACCTGATTTTCTTTACCCAAGCGGCGTAGCAATTGCCCAACTATTGAGGCGGTTGGACCACTGATACCAGTATCAACCTCATCAAAAATCAGCGTTGGTGTTAAATCGCTGTCACGGCTAATAACTTGTAAAGCCAATCCAATTCGCGATAACTCACCACCTGAAACGACTTTGTCGAGTCGATCAGCTGGTTGACCCGGGTTGGTCGATACCAACATGGTAATGTCATCTAATCCAATAGCGGCAGGCTTATTGGTTAAGTTGTAGTTTACTTCAATGGTAAATACGGCATGAGGCATATTCAGTGTACGAATTTGCGCTTGAACCTGTTCAGCGAGTGCAGTTGCCGCTTTTGCCCTGCTGTCTGATAATGCTTTACTGGCGTCCATATAGTGTTGATGCGCTGCGGCAAGCTCTGCACTGATTTCATCAAGACGTTCACTATCGGCGTTTAAATTTGCTAACTCTTCACTTAATGCCTGGTGATGTGCATACAGATCTTCGGCCATCACAAAATGTTTTCTGGCCAGTTCCAAAGCCTGGCTGTAACGCTTTTCTACCTGTTGCAAACGCAGTGGATCAATTTCCAGATGATCGCAGTAACTGCGTAATTCATGCGCAGCCTCTTCAACTTGAATGGCGGCATCGTTTAGCATGGCTACAATCGGGGTGAGCGTAGGATCGTGCTCTTCTAATTCGCCCAGTTTATCCATACTGGTTCGAATTGCTTGCAGCGCGTTAAATTCGTCTGATTCGTACAGTGTGTAAAAACTCATTTGCGCTTGCTCGAGCAGTGTCTGACCGTTACTCAGGCGTTTGTGCTCAGCTTCTAACTCGGCAAATTCGCCATCTTCTATCGCAAAATCATTCAATTCAGATACCTGATAACTGAGTAATTGCTCGCGATCGGCACGTTGTTGCGCTGCTTCCTGAAGTTTTGTTAGCTCTTTGGCCAGAGATTGCCATTTTTGATAGGCGGCTCTGGTTTGTTCCAGCGCTTTTCTGTGTCCGGCAAAATCATCCACCAGTTTGCGTTGTACATCGTCTTTCAGCAGTTGCAGGTGCGTATTTTGACCGTGGATAGCAATAAGATGCTGCCCCAACTGTTTTAATTGTTGCAAGGCTACAGGTACACCATTTATAAAAGCCTTAGAACGGCCTTCCTTAGAAATCAAACGGCGAATAAAACACGTGTTGGCGTCATCATCGAGCACTACATCGTTTTCGTCCAGCCACTCTCTGGCCTTCGGGCTATCCAGCAACGAAAAATAGGCAATAATTTCGGCTTTATCGGCGCCTTTTCTCACCGCTGAGGCATCGGCGCGTTCGCCCATACACAGGCTGAGCGCATCAATAGCAATGGATTTACCCGCACCGGTTTCACCGGTTACCGCAGTCATTCCCGATTCAAATGCAATATTGACTTCTTTTACGACCGCAAAATTTTTAACCGAAAGATGAGATAACATAACCAACTCGATATTTATACAGTATGTGTAAATATATACAGTATTTTGGTGATGTAAAGAGGGGAGCGCGCAATTATTTCACATCACCCACCACAACCCCAGTGCTGTGCAGCATGGAAATACTAAAAAGTATTTTCTATTCAATAAAATACCTGCTTTTGTCGCGGTAAAAATGGCAGCAAGTACATACCAATGTGCAAAGTGAAATGTAGCAAACCACGTAACTGTTGCTAACAAGGGTATACAGTAAAGTGTACTGTATGCCACAGCTATCGCTGTTTGCTGGGGAATACTTACTGGCAACGTGTTCAGGTAGTGTTGGTACTGTGCTTTAACGCCCAGAGTATCGATTAGCTTACTTGCCAGCAAAATGCCCACAATAAAACTAAACAGATAACCTGCCGCATTGGATGCTTCAGGCGCAACAGATTGCATAAATACCTGGGCGCAAATCAACAGGATCAATAGCGAAATCAACCTAAGCATGCCTTTGTTGGGAGAGGCGATATCCGCTGTGATAAATAAGCGTAACATACCTGCTGGTAGCCAGCGAATGCGCAGTTTGACAGGGGGAAGTATTTGCTCAGTAATTAGAAGCACTGTCCAACTGCCTACTAACACTGGTGTAGAAAATACACTCATAGCGGGCATTAGCATTAGCGGTGCCAGAATGAGGCTAAATAGTGGGTAGCGCCTGTATAACGCCAACACAATCACTTGTACGGCCAGTAAACTCACTGCGGCGATAGGGAATAATTGGTACAGGGATTCTGTAAAAGGCTGGGAGAGTAATTGTTCAATATTACCCAGCGCCATTATAAGAAAAAGCAGAACAGGGCCCGCTATAAAAATATGCGCAGCATAAAGCGTAACCAGCAACGTTATGACAAAGCGTTGTGTGGCAGAAACGGGCAGGCTGGCATCGTAATATTTGTTAGGCGTAGCCAGAATGCCGTCTTTTTGTAGAACAACCCAGCTATGGGTAAGCAGCAAAAATCCCCATAACGTGAGACCAAATTGATTGGTTGGGGTGTCGGCATCTGCCAGTATGCCCAATGCCAATAACGGGAGTAAAAACAAGGCAGGCAGGGCCATTGGGAACAGGTACACCAAACCAGCCGCAGCTTGTTTGATACTGTTTAACCAGGCTTCCAGGTGTTGTTGATAAATAGCGAGCCGGAATGTCCAGTAGTGCATTAGCTGATACTGCGGATCTGTTGCATGGGGATTTCCCGCTCGAATGGCACCGTGAGTAGCGCGGTGTCATGACTGGCAATAATTAGCTGACCGGTAAACGCGTTCAGAATGGTATTCATTGCGTCTCTGGCGTCATTGTCGAGTCCATTGGTGGGCTCATCGAGTAACAGTAATTCAGGCTTATGAAGCAGGGCAGTGAGTAAGCTTAGCTTTTTGTAATTCCCCAGCGATAAATCCCCTACTTTTGTTTGCAGGAAGGGGGTTAGGCCAAGCGCATGCGCCATATTCAAATCCAGTTTGCATTTGTGCATGTGGCAGTGAAATGTTAGTAATTCCTGGGCGCTAAAAAAGGTAGGCAACGTTATTTTATTTGCGCTGATACCTATTCGTGACTTGGTTTCAATTGAATTCACCGATAGCTGGTTAAACTGTATCACACCTGAATCTGGCTGCATTAATCCTGCGGCAAGCAGCAATAATGTAGTTTTACCGCTGCCATTTTCGCCGGTGATCACCACGCGTTTCTCAGGTATTGCTAAGGTTAATTGGCTAAATAAAGCCACGCGCGAAAAACACAAGGATACATTGGTAACACTAAGCAATGGCGGTACTCACAATTTTCGGTTGTGTTGAATGTAGATAGAATCACAGCTAACCCGACCATTCCTCAAGCAAAAAATCATTTCAAAGTATGTCGTAGAGCGAATGATTGCTTAATTAATACAGCTTGCTACCCCAGCCCAGCTTCTTTCGCAATACATTGAAATAGTTGTAATCTTTAGGATGAACCATCGACAATCTGTGGTTGCCCTTGCGCACCCGGATTTCGTCACCGGGTAGCACGGGCAGAACAATGTGGCTATCGCAACTTACCTGCAAGCTGTCGGAGTTAACTTTGGATACCCGCATGGAAACGGTGCTGTTAGCATCTACTACAATTGGCCTGCTGCTCAATGTATGGGGAAACATGGGGACCAGGGTGAGGGCATCTAAATGCGGCATCAGAATTGGGCCGCCACCCGACAGAGAATAAGCAGTTGAACCCGTAGGGGTTGCTACAATTAACCCATCTGAGCGCTGACTGAAGACAAAGTGGTCGTCTATGAACACTTCAAATTCCATCATATGGGCTACTTTACCATGGTGGAGCACCACTTCGTTAACGGCTGAATTGTTACTTTTCAACAGTTCGTGACGATACACTTCCACTTCCAGTAAAAAGCGTTGCTCTACAATAGTTTCACCGTTGTAGATAAGATCCATCTGCTGAACCACTTCGTCGGGGTGAATGTCGGTAAGAAACCCCAGGTTTCCCCGGTTAACACCAACCACATGAATATTAAATCGGGACAGGACCCTGGCGGCTCCCAGCATATTACCATCGCCGCCTACTACTACAGCCAGATCGGCTTGTTTGCCGATGGTTACCAAATCGCACACGGTAAAATCGTCGCAATCCATTTCTGCGGCAACGGTTTCTTCAACCAGAATTTTGCATTGTTTAGCGCATAAATAGTCGGCCAGTGCATTTAAACTTGCGTGGGCTCCTTTATGAGCCGCTTTGCCGATAAGTCCAACCGTTTTATAAGGCATATGTGTGCATTCCCCATTTACTGAGGCGACATTAACATATCCGGTGAAGCAAAATAAAGCCGGTGGCAGCGCTATCTGCTATCCACCGGCAAAAATAGTGTTGAAAAGATTAACGGGCAGTCCAGCCACCATCGAGAATGAGTGTTTGGCCGGTAATGTTACGCGCGGCATTGCTGATCAGAAAATCAGCAGTTTCCCCCAGTTCTTCCAGGCTGATAAAGGCTTTCTTGGGCATAGGCTCCAACATGATTTTATTCACCACATCTTCTTCCGTAATGCCATTTTCTTTTGCCTGGGCGGCAATTTGTTTTTCAACTAATGGCGTTCTTACATAGGCCGGGCAAATGGTGTTAATGGTAACGTTGCAATCGCCTGTTTCCAGTGCAATAGTTTTCGCAAATCCCAGCAAACCGTGTTTGGCTGCTACGTAAGCCGACTTGAAAGGGGATGCTACTACAGAGTGGATTGAGCCGATATTAATGATACGGCCAAAGTTGTTACTGCGCATATGTGGCAGAAATGCCTGTGTGAGCAGTGCAGGCGCAACCAACATAATATTAATCAGTAGCTGCCACTTTTCAGGTGGAAAGTCCTCAATTTTAGACACATGCTGAATACCTGCGTTGTTTACCAGAATATCCACCGGCGTAGCTTTAAGTTTTTCGGGTAACGCTGCGATACCCGCCGCATTAGTAACGTCAATTTCCACCGGTTGGGCACTGCCACCGGCTG
>NZ_JBLBUE010000208.1:0-5492 GCF_047290655.1 Alteromonas sp. AMM-1
CTGCTAGTTTCCACACGGGTTCCACATTATGCGTAAACTAATAGACCAACCACAACATCAAACCAGTGACTCACCCCTGCTGAAGTCTTCAAAACATGAAAGCGCGGTACGTCAGGTGGCGGGTAATGCCCGCTATGTCGATGATATTCCGGTGCCAGCCAATATCGCCTATGCCTGCGTAGGTATTACTCAGGTAGCAAGCGGCACATTATCGGCATTGGATTTAACAGCGGTTAAACACGCTCCCGGTGTGATTGATGTCATTACGATTGATGACATTCCAGGTCACACAGATATCGGACCGGTGTTTGAAGGCGATCCAATTCTGCTGGACGGCGAGATTAAATTCCATGGCCAACCGGTATTCGCGGTACTGGCCGGTACTGAAGAGCAGGCCCGCTACGCAGCAACACTGGCCACCATGGACATCGCTCCAGCCAGCGCAATCCTGACGGTTGATCAGGCTCTGGCCGCCAACAGCACAGTTCGACCGCCCCATGCGTTTGGTCAGGGCGACGCAGGTGCTGCGCTCGAACAAGCGCAGATGACTGCACAAGGGCATCTCAGTATAGGGGGACAGGAGCATTTGTATCTGGAGGGTCAGGTTAGCCTGGCGTTGCCGGAAGAAGAAGATCGCGTGATGATTTATACCTCCAGTCAGCACCCCAGTGAAGTGCAAAAACTGGTTGCAGAAGTACTAGGGGTAAAACTACACAAAGTCACGGTAGACATGCGCCGAATGGGCGGCGGTTTTGGCGGTAAAGAGTCACAAGCTGCCCAATGGGCATGTTTGGCGGCAGTGTTTGCAATGCGTCAGCGCCGCGCTGTAAAAATGCGGCTACCGCGTGCACTGGATATGCAGGTTACCGGCAAGCGTCATCCGTTTGAAAACAGCTATAACATTGGTTTTGATAGCGAAGGTAACATGCTGGGGGCAGAGATTACCGTAAATGGCAACTGCGGAAATTCACCAGATTTGTCTGACGCTATAGTCGATCGCGCTATGTTTCATGTAGACAATGCCTATCAATTGGGTGCTACGGCGATCACTGGTAACCGATTGAAGACGCACATGGTATCGCACACCGCGTTTCGCGGATTCGGCGGGCCCCAGGGCATGATCATGGCCGAATTAATGATGGATGTAATCGCGCGTCGCACCGGGTTAGATCCGTTAACCGTGCGTATGCAAAACCTCTACAGCGAAGCAAAGGGCCTTACCACCCCGTATGGCATGACGCTGGAACAAAACATTCTCCCTGAGTTGATTTCACAATTGGCAAACAGCAGTCAGTACTGGCAGCGCAGAGAAGAGGTCATTGCATTTAACCGCCACAGTCCTATTATCAAAAAAGGGCTGGCTCTCACGCCGGTAAAATTTGGTATTTCGTTTACTGCCAAACACCTGAATCAAGCCGGTGCGCTCATTCACCTGTACACCGACGGGAGTATTCAGGTAAATCACGGCGGCACCGAAATGGGTCAGGGTTTACATACCAAAATTGGCCAGATCGTAGCCCATGAATTTGGGGTTGAACTGGACAATATTGAAGTCACCGCCACACGCACCGACAAAGTGCCCAATACCTCGCCCACTGCCGCTTCCAGTGGTACCGATTTAAATGGTAAAGCCGCACAAAATGCCTGCTTAACCTTAAAGGCGCGATTGGCGGCGTTATTTGCTGATACCTATCAGGTTTCAGCCGATGCGGTGACGTTCGCCAACGGTTATGTTAGTGCAGGCGAACACGCTGTTGCATTTGCAGACGTGATTCAGCAAGCTTACATGGCGCGAATTTCGCTGTCGGCAACCGGTTATTACCGCACACCGAAAATTTTTTACGACAGAGAAAAAGGCAGTGGCCGCCCGTTCTTCTATTTTGCCAACGGTGCAGCGGTATCTGAAGTAAGTGTAGACACCCTGACCGGCGAATACACGGTAGACGCAGTAGACATCCTCCACGACGTAGGTACCAGCCTCAATCCAGCTATCGACAGAGGCCAGATTGAGGGAGGCTTTATTCAGGGTATGGGCTGGGTGACCACTGAAGACTTGCGCTGGGATAACAACGGCAAGCTCATCAGTAACAATCTGGCCACCTATAAAATTCCCGCAGTGGGCGATACGCCTGCTCACTTCAACGTGGCCCTGTTTGACCGCCCGAATAATGAAGACAGTATCTATCATTCCAAAGCAGTGGGTGAACCCCCTTTTATGCTGGCGATCTCAGTGTGGTGCGCCATTAAAGATGCGGTAGCCAGCCTGGCAGATTACCAACAGGACCCCGATATTGCAGTCCCCGCCACACCGGAGCGTGTGCTCGAGGCCATTACAGCTCTCACGGAGAACCAGGATGCATAAGCCAGAATACCTCCTGCCAACCCCAAACTGGCAGATTCAGCGCTGGTATGAAGCCGTGAATCACTTCGAAAGTGCGGCCGAACCTTATGCACTGATCACAGTACTCACCACAGCGGGTTCAACCCCTCGCGATCAGGGCACTAAAATGGTGGTTACCCCCGACCGCCAGTATGACACCATCGGCGGTGGACACCTTGAATTTAAAGCCATTGAGTTAGCGCGTAAAGCACTGGTAGACGCCACACAGCAACGTAGAAACCAGCAAACTCTGCATTCATTTCCCCTTGCCAGCACCCTTGGCCAATGTTGTGGTGGTGCGGTAAAACTACTCATTGAAACCCATGTGAGTCATCAACAGGTGATTGCTCTGTTTGGGGCGGGCCATGTGGCGCAGGCGCTGGTACCAATTCTGGCCCAGTTACCCGTGCAAATTCGTTGGATTGATAATCGCGAAGCCCTTACCCCTAAGCAAATGCTACCGTCGAACACAACGTTTACACTGGACGATACCCCCGCGGGTGAAATCGCCCTGCTTCCCACTGATAGCTGGGTAATTATCATGACCCACGATCACCAGCTCGACTTTGAACTGGCTGAGAAAGCACTGAAACGACAGGATTTGCCTTATGTAGGCATGATAGGCTCCGACACCAAAGCCAGACGCTTTCAACAGCGGTTGCTGGCTAAAGGCGTTGCGCAATCCAGACTTGATGACTTTATTACTCCAATAGGCGAACTGTCAGTACCCGGCAAATTGCCCATTGAAGTTGCGGTATCGGTAAGTGCGCAAATTATTCAACGCCTGCACAAACGCGACACACTGTCGCAAGCACACCACGCACAACAGGAAACGTATGACGCTTGAACAACTGAATTCATTGCCGGCGCAGGACGCTTACCAGTGGTTTGAAACCACCTGCAGCGCGTCAAACTGGTGTAAAAAAATGGCTGAGCAGCGCCCCTATAGCAGTATAAATGCGCTGAAAGACACGGCCAAAACACTGTGGGCAACAATGGAAAAAGCCGACTATCTGGAAGCGTTTGAAGGCCATCCGATGATCGGCGACGTAAACAGCTTGCGGGCAAAATATGCCAATACCCAGGCAACAGCCGCGTCGGAACAACAAGGCACGCAGCAAGCCAGTGAAGCAACCCTGCAGCAGTTGCACGAACTGAATCACGCCTATAAACACAAGCACGGCTTTATTTTTATTATTTGTGCAACGGGGTTAAGTGCAGAGACGATGCTCAATGCACTGAAAGCCAGATTACCTAACGACACCCAAACCGAGTTAGATAACGCTGCCGCGCAACAAATTAATATTACATTACTGCGTATCGACAAGGGTCTTACCCCATCGAACCAAGCAGGATAACCAAAAGGATTGCCAATAGGAAACCATCATGATCAGCTTATCCAGTCACGTATTAGACACCACATCCGGTAAGCCGGTTTCCGGTTTACCGGTTACGCTTACCTGCCCCAATGGCGCACAGGTAACCGTTGAAACCAACGCCGATGGCCGCTGTAAAGAATGGCCGGGCATTGCCTTTGAGGACGGCACCTATCAACTGCGCTTTCATTGTGAGCGCTACCTCATCAATACACATGGCGCGTCTTTCTACCCCTTTGTGGATATACATTTTTCAATGACGTCTTCAGGCAAGCACTACCATGTACCCTTGTTAATTTCGCCCTTTGGCTTTAGCAGTTACCGGGGTAGCTAGTGTCTCAAAAGCAACTCATTCGCGGCGCCGTTCATCATTTTCCGGTGGCCACTACACAGTATCACGCTGACATCGAACAGTTTCGCGACGGTGCGCTGTTAATCGAGGGCGGCAACATTGCGGGTGTCGGGCACTATGATGCCTTACGCGCATTACATCCGGATGTGCCGGTAACAGATTACCGGGATTGTTTGATATTGCCGGGTTTTATTGATACACACCTGCACTTTCCGCAAACCGAAATCATTGCCAAATATGGTGAACAATTACTTACCTGGCTGGATAATTACACCTTTCCGGCTGAGCGCCAGTTCAGTGATTGCGACTTCGCCACAAAAATGGCAGAGGTGTTTTTAACCGAATGCCTGAAGAACGGTACAACAACGGGTATGGTCTACACCAGTGTGCACAAGGCATCGGCGGAAGCGTTATTTCACGCCGCAAGCCAGCGCAATATGCTAACCATCGCCGGAAAAGTTTGCATGGACAGGCACTGTCCACCCTGGTTGCAGGATACCGCCGCATCGGCGCAGGCTGACAGTGCCGCGTTGATTAATGACTGGCACGGCAAAGGCCGCAATTATTATGCGCTTACTCCGCGCTTTGCCCCCACCAGCTCGCCCGAACAAATGGCAGCGCTGGGAGAACTGGCACAGCAGTACAAAGATGTGTTTATTCAAACTCACTTGTCGGAAAATCACGATGAAATTGCCTGGGTGAAGACCCTGTATCCCGATTGTGAAGACTATCTGGCGGTATACGAGAAATACCACATGGTGCGCCAGCGCGCGGTATACGGCCACTGTATTCACTTGTCTGACAGTGAATGGCAGCGCATGGGTGCGCAAGGCGCGATTGCCGCTTTTTGCCCTACATCAAATCTATTTCTTGGCAGTGGATTGTTTGATATGGCCAAAGCAAATCAGTATAACGTGCCGGTTACACTGGCTACCGATGTAGGCGGCGGCACCAGCTTTAATATGCTGAAAACCCTTGGCGAAGCCTACAAAATTTGTCAGTTGCAACAATACAAATTGTCGGCACTGGAAGGCTTATACAAACTCACTCAGGGCGCGGCGGTGAGCCTGGGCCTGAGCGATAAAATAGGTAACTTTAACACCGGCAGCGATGCCGACTTTGTGGTACTAAACCCGCGATTCGATACCCTTACTGCACTGCGCGTCAGCGATCCTACTCAGGCAGAGGATGCCTTATTTGCACTCACCATGCTGGGAGACGATCGCGCCACTGTGGCCACCTGGGTGGCAGGAAAACCCGTTTATCAACAACAGGAGTGTACGCATGCCATGGCTTGATTGGCTGTCTTTATTTGTTCGCTGGTTCCATGTGATTGCCGGGGTAGCCTGGATAGGTGCGTCATTTTATTTTATCTGGCTCGACA
>NZ_JBLBUE010000209.1:0-5419 GCF_047290655.1 Alteromonas sp. AMM-1
CTGGAAAACCTGTCTGCCGAAGGGGTGAAAACCCTGGAAGTATTCAAAACCTCTACGGTGGCAAATCCCAGTGGTGGTTTAGGTGCAACAGTGAATATTGTCACCACCAAGCCGCTTTCGCAGCCGGGTCAACGCTTTTCATTAATGGCTAAAGCGCGTCATGATGAATCGGTTGAACAGGGCGATAAAGTGACCCCGGAAATTGCTGGTGTGTACAGCAACACCTTTAATGACGACAAATTTGGTGTAGCGTTCAGTTTTAACCACTATCAGCGCGACTTCCAGCGTCAGCAAGCCAACATTCAAGGCTGGCAGGCGAATGTGGATTTACCTGATTTGGATGACACTAAAGCTATCGACCCACGCGCCATTGATGAAAACGGCGATCGCATCGGCAATCATTTCTTCCCGAAAGACATGAACTACGGCATTGACGACGTTGAAAACGAGCGTACTAATGCGCAACTGACACTGCAATATGCTCCAACCGACGATGTGAAAGTGACGCTGGATTACACGGCAACTAACGCTGTAGTGGGTGTTGAAAGCATTGGCTGGGGGATTTGGAACGAATTCGGCGGTAATATTAATGCCTACGAACTCGACGAAAACGGCACCGCTATTTATGCCGATATTGGTGGTAATGACGGTTCATTTACCGCGAGTCGCGGTACTACCGAAGTAGACGCACGCTCGATTGGTTTGAACGTTGAGTGGCAGGTGTACGAAGATCTTAAACTGAATATCGATTACCACGATTCTAATAACGAAATCGACAATGGTGCCGATAAAGGCATGGGCAGCAATGGTCAGATAATTTTGGGTTCAGATCAGTTGATTTCTAAAATTTATGATTATCGCACCGGTGAAATTCCGCACGCCTACATTAACTGGCGCAACGGCACCAATGAGTTAATGCCCAGTGAAATCGACTCAAACTTCAGTCAGTTTATTCACTCGCCAGGTGAATCAACCATTGAACAGTTACAAGTTGATGGTGAGTGGTTCAACTCTAAATTTGATATTCCCATGGCGGTTGTGAAGTTTGGTTTAGCACGCACCGAGCAAACCATGGGCGGCCATAGTGCGTGGAGTGGATTGCGCGGTGGCCCGGGCTTTAACCCGAGCTTTACCGAAATCTTCCCCGACAGTATGTTTGTTCGCCACGATACATCCGGATTGCTGGATGCCTTTGCTGGTGGTGGCAGTGCGTTAATGCCAAACTACTACTATACCTACGACTTCGACGAAGCCGTTGCCCGTCAGATGGCGTATTTAACCGAAGAAGTGATGGGCAGTGATGTATACGTGCCGGATGCCTATTTCGACGGAATCGACAGTGAAAGCTATGTTGAAGAGGTAACTAACAGCTTCTACATCCAAACGGAATGGGATTTCGAGGTTAAGGATTACCCGGTAGAACTGATAGCGGGTTTGCGTTATGAAGAAACCGACGTTACCAGCACCGTACGCCAGCGTGTTGAAAAACAGGTTAACTGGGTAAGCGCCTCTGAGTGGATCATGCAGTATGAGGAAGGCGGCACAGACAACTTCCTGACACAGTTCGGTAAACACGATGTACTGTTGCCAGCCATTGATCTTCGCGTTGAGTTAACCGACGAATTGATGGCACGTTTCTCGTGGGGCAAGAGCATGGCGCGTGCACCACTGGGCAACCTGGCGGGTGGTCGTGCGTTAAGTGGCAGCCCAAAACCTGGCTCGCGTACCGGTGGTCAGGGCAACCCGAACCTGTTGCCGTTTGAATCGACTAACCTGGATATCGCGCTGGACTATTACTACGATGAAGGCAGTTACGCGTCTATTGTGTACTTTAAGAAAGACGTAGATAACTTTATTCAGACGACCATTACAGAAACCACCATTGATGGCTTGTTCGATATTTACAATGGCCCGCGTTATCAGCAGGCAATTGCCGATATTGAAGCCCGTGGTGAGCAGGCTACCAGTACGGCTATTTTCGAGCAGATGCTGGCAAATGGTCATGGCAACGCAGATGGCCAGATTGAGCCAAACTCCAGCGATCCGCTGATCGTGTGGAACATCAGCCAGCCTACTAACACCGATTCCAAGTCGGTAGATGGATTCGAAGTGGCGGTTCAGCACTTGTTTGGTGAGTCTGGTTTTGGTGTGGGCGTGAATGCCACGTTTGTGCAAGGCGACGTTGAGTTTGACGTTGAAAGCCTGACACAGCAAGCGCCACTTACCGGTTTAGGTGATTCTGCTAACTTCCAGGGCTTCTACGAGAAAGATGGCCTGTCGGTTAAAGTCACCTACGCCTGGCGTGACGATTACCTGTTAGGGGTAGGGCAGTCACAAGGGTCTTCAGATGCGCCACCACAGTTCTTTAAAGACTTTGGGATCTGGGACATGAGTGTAAATTACGACATTAACGAATCGCTAACTATGTTCCTGGACGTGTTGAACATTACCAACGAAACAGAACAGGGTTACGGTCGTTATCAGGAGCAATTCTTGTTTGCTCGTCAGTACGGAACACGTTATGCACTCGGTGTGCGTTATACTTTCAACTAACGAATAGTGGTTGAAGTACGTGTAGAGCCCGGTTAGGTAAGTAACCGGGCTTTTTTAATGCTACAAAAAAACTAATCGAATACGGCGATAGTTTGTCTGCTCAGGGCAACTACACGCTGCTTGTCGTCCCAAATGGTTGCTTCGGTGTGAGCATAGCCATCTACCGCTAATTTCGTATCAACCTGATAGCCAAACCACGGATTCTCACCTGTGACTTCCAGTGGCTGCACAAACTCAATATCCCAGCTTACGGTGCTCACCGGCGCCGGCAATTTAAGCTGCTGAATAATCGCTGGTGGCCAGCAGTCGATCATAGTAACCAGGTGCGTGGGAGTGAACGTTGCTGGCGCTTGTTTGAAGCGCATCCAGCCATGGTAATGACTGTGCTTACTCCAGCTAAATGGGATCTGCCCTTGTTCTATCGCCAGTTCAAAGTGGCGGAAAAAGTTGGGTGTTACTTTAGGAATTTGCGGTATAAACTTGGCTTTTTTCGGCAGCGCCATGTTGTGCTCTGGCAGTTTATCAACGTGAATTTTAGATTTACGGCCTACGCCAAAACAAGCCTGTACACACACGCATACCCGATTATTTTGTACCAATTTACCTAAATACTGTGACATGTTTCTGCCAGTGCGCAGTTCTTCTACTACCAGTTCAAACGGCGTGTCAAAACTCACCGGGCCAACAAAGTTAACATGGTAGGCGCGAATGCTGCGGTCGCTACTCACAACCTGAGCTAGCGCGTGATAAATCAAACCGGCAGTAATGCCCCCAAATGCCGTGCGACCCTGACCCCAGTTACCAGGCAATCCCGGATGTGAGCTTTGCCACAGGATTTCTGACTGTGCGGCGGTGTTTGTGGTTAACGCTAATAGTTCATCGATATGCATACTGACTTCAAATACCTGAATTTGTGGCTGCAAAACAGGCTTAAGCCTGAATACTGCCGGTAATGCTTACTCTTGTTAGTGTGGTATTATCGGGTAGCTTTGTACAGAACACGACTCATTCCTGTTTATATACCGTTATAATTGGTTATTTACCCCATGTCTCACACTCAAATTGTCAGTGCGCGCAAATCCTATTATGTACTATTCCTACTTACGCTGGTTTACGCGTTTAACTTTGTGGATCGGCAAATTATTGGCATTTTGTCGCCGCTGATAAAAGCCGATATGGCATTAACCGATGCACAATTGGGATATTTGAAGGGAATTTACTTTGCCATGCTTTACACGCTTACGGGGATCCCTATTGCCTGGCTGGCCGACCGCGCGAACCGGGTAAATATCATTGCAGTGTCGCTGGCGATGTGGAGTGGTTTTACGGCGTTATCGGGACTGGCAACACAATATTGGCAGTTGGCATTGTGCCGTCTCGGTGTAGGGATTGGTGAAGCCGGTGGCACACCGCCCGCGCATAGCATCATCGCCGACTTATTTCCAGCTACACGTCGGGCAACAGCGTTAGCCTTATATTCATTAGGGATCCCATTGGGGATCATGCTGGCCTATCTGGCATCGGCCTTCATGTTAAGCGGTGGCGAGGCCAACTGGCGTGCGGTGATGATTGCAGTGGGTCTGCCCGGTGTGTTACTGGCGTTGGTGCTTAAGTTTACGGTGAAAGAACCGGTAAGGCAGGTATCAACTGCTAAGCCACTCTCGTTTATGGCTGGCATTCGTTCTTTTATTTCTATTCCTGCCTGGTGGGGAATGGTGATGGGGATCACGCTGTCTTCATTCGCGAACTACGCCATTACGGGCTGGCAAATAGATTATTTTGTTCGCCGCTTTAGTCAGGTAGATTTGGTGGAATTGCTGGTTATTTTTGGTGTAGTAAACGGCACCTTGTATGCACTGGGTGTGTGGGCAGGCGGCGTCATAGCCGATAAATGGGGGCAGCGTTACAAGGGGGCTTATGCAATGCTACCCGCAATAGCCCTGTGTATTGGTGTGCCCGCTTTTTTCATCGCCATCCATTCTGAACAACTGGTAGTGGCCATTGTTGGATTTACGTTGTTGTTAGTTACCTCTGGCACCTATTTTGGCCCATGCTTCGCCATGGTTCAGTCACTTGCTCCTGCGCAGTGCCGGGCAATGTCTACTGCAGTGTGCTTTTTCGTACTCAATCTGATCGCGCTGGGTGGCGGGCCTACTTTTGTTGGGCTGGTAAGTGATGCCTACACCGAAACGTTAGGGGAGTTGGCTGCACTGTTGGTTGCGTTTAAATGGCTGGGTGTACCCTTTGTTTTGTCGATTTTATCGTTTGTGTGGGCGGCACAAAGGTTAGAAAAAGATCTTATCGCGGTGAGCCGGGCTAACTAAAACAAAAACGGGCAACTCAGGTTGCCCGTTTCATCAGATTAACTACTTGATTAGTCTTGTGGAATAATGCCGCCACCAACGGGTTGGCCCAGCATTTCACGGGTAACCAGCACGTCACCTTTTTCCGATACACGGAAACCGCGACGGCGGTCTTCCTCGTGATCGTAGCCAATTACCGTGCCTTCCGGAATTACGCAGCCGCGGTCAATGATCACTTTGCGCAGACGGCAATGACGCTTAATTTCAACATCTGGCAATAACACGGCTTCTTCAATCAGGCCGTATGAATGAACGCGTACGTTAGAGAAACACAATGAACGGCGCAGCGTAGAGCCCGAAATGATACAGCCGCCAGATACTACCGAGTTAATGGCTTCGCCACGGCGGTCCTGGTCTTCCCACACGAATTTGGCTGGAGGCAACTGTTCCTGATAAGTCCAGATCGGCCATTTGCGGTCGTATAGGTTCAGTGCAGGTACCGGCGCAACCATTTCCATATTGGCTTCCCAGAATGAATCCAGCGTACCTACATCGCGCCAGTA
>NZ_JBLBUE010000021.1:0-46035 GCF_047290655.1 Alteromonas sp. AMM-1
AAAAACTGGGCCGGCTGGCTGCTGCAAACTGTAGACACCCACCCTTCCATTCTGGCACTGAAACACGACGCCAGAGCGAGCGGGTATCAGGCCGCGGCTTTCACTAAGCCGCTTTATAACCCTTCATTGGATACCAGTCTGGAACGCGAAGGTAGCGAAATCAACTATCAGATTGGGTTATCAAGTCAGCTGGACTGGCACGATGTGCAGTCTTCGCAAATTCAGGCGGGTAACTTTTTAGCTGAGCAAAGTCAGTTGGCACTGGAAATCGCAAGGTCAGATTTGCTCTCTGAATCTCTTAAAGCTCAAATATCTTTTAGCTACGCTGAGCGACAATATGAAATTGCAACAAAGCGTGTGAATCAATCCATTGAATTGCTTGATATTATCGGGAAGAAAGTTGAAACAGGTGAGGTGCCGGAGATTACCCTTGCGTTTACCAAGGCTGCCATTGCAGAAGCCATGGTGGCCGAGAGTGAATGGTTGACTACCTGGCAACAGGCAAAGCAAGACGTAGTGACGGTGCTGGGCCGAATGGGGTTAGACACACCCATCAGCGACAAAGTCTGGACACCCACACTTTCCTTGCTTTCGCCTGGGCAAATTCAACAGTTACCGTCACTGCGCTATGCACATCTGAGCTGGCTGATAGCCACCAATGAGGTGGATGTCCAGCGAACCAGCAATAAGCCTGTGCCTACGGTTGGTTTTGGCGTGGGGCGTCAGGCGGGGGAGCCGTTGCTTTCATTATCGATGTCGGTGCCGCTGAATATTCGCAACGACTTCATTGATGTCACTGAGGTTGCCAAACAGCGCGCTTTGGCCAGTGAGCAGCAATTGCAGGCCGAGGTCATTGCTGTACGCGAGGCGATTTCATCAACCTACCAGCAATTACAACTACTTGGCGAACGGTATCGCATTTGGGAGCAGATTGATTCGAGCGATTTTACGGTTCAAGCACAGGTGCTTGTAGATCGGTTTTCTGCCGGAGATCTGCCATTCACAGAATTTCATGCGCAGTTGAATGAATTATTGAGTGGCCAGCAAGCAGCGCTAACCCTTACTTATCAGTATCAGTTGGCCTACATCAACTATTTACATCAGAGCGCAGGGTTGGTGGCACATATCAGTGCCCTGGCCGACGAGGAGTAATCCATGACGTTTCTACATAACAAAAAATGCATATTGTTGAGCGTATTGTTGGCATGGCAAGTACAGGCTACAGAAACTGTAAGTACAGAGCCGGCGCACGAACAAACACATAACCATGATGCACATGGAAAGCATGACACTCCATTCAATACTGAGCAGGCTGCTGAAGAACATGAAGAACATGAAGAACATGAAGAACATGAAGAACATGAAGAACATGAAGAACATGAAGAACATGAAGAACATGAAGAACATGAAGAACATGAAGAACATGGCGGTGTAAGTCTATCCGGTGAGCAAGTCGCTATGGCCGATATTCACCTGGACACGCTGGAGCCACTCAGCCTAAGCGAGGCTGTGTACGCACCAGGTGAAATTAAAGCAAACGGCTATCAAAGCTACATTGTATCGCCGCGTGTTAGCTCGGTGGTTGTGAAACGTCACGCCGCACTTGGTGAGCCGGTTACAAAAGACCAGCCTTTGGTGTCGCTGTTTAGCGAAGACATGATCACGGCACAAAGCGAGCTACAAACCGCCGCCGTAGAATGGCAGCGTATTCGCAAATTAGGTCAATCCGCCGTTGGCGAAAAGCGTTATGTGGCTGCGCGCAATGATTATCAGGCGGCGTCACGGCGTCTTCAGGCGTTTGGATTGTCTCTGAAAACAATCGATGAAATCGCTGAAACACCAGATTATCCGCTTGGTGAGTATACGCTGGTGGCTCAGTCTGCGGGTGTGGTAATGACTGACGATTTTAATCAGGGTCAGCAAATCGCACCTGGACAGGCACTTATGCTGGTTTCTGACGAATCACAACTCTGGGTAGAAGCCAGGCTGCCTGCGTACAACGATTTGCATCTGGCAGCAGGGCATACCGCCAGTGTGGTGGTAGGTGATATTGCCGCAACCGCAACGATTACGCAGGAGTCCCACACGATTGATCCGGTAAGCCGTACGCGCACCGTTCGTTTAAATCTGAATAACCAGGCGCACAAATTTCATTCCGGCATGTTTGCCGACGTGTATTTCAGCGGCCCACAGGCGTCAAACGTACTGGCCGTGCAGGAAAGCGCACTGATGCGCGATGCCGATGGCGATTGGCAGTTATTCGTTGTAGACGAAGACGGCGAACTGGTGCCAAAGGTGGTACAGCTGGGTAAACGCTATGGCAAATGGCAACAAATAAGCGGTGTTGAAGCAAATGTACGCTATGTAAGTCGCGGTGCGTTTTTTGTGGCATCAGAAATTGCCAAAGGCGGATTTGATCCGCATAACCATTAATTGTTGGTCAGGAGATAACGATGTTTTCAAACCTGATTGAAGTCGCCGTTCGGCTGCGATTTATGGTGCTCTGCGTGTTGGTGGGGCTTGGCGTTTTTGCCGCACTGATGATCCCGAAACTCAACCTCGATGCGTTTCCTGATGTGACCAACATTCAGGTGGCAATCAACACCGAAGCGCCGGGGCTGGCCGCTGAAGAAGTGGAGCAACTGATCACCTATCCCATTGAGGCGGTCATGTACGCTCTGCCTGATGTTGAAGAGGTGCGCTCGATTTCCAAAACTGGTTTATCCGGTATCACCGTGGTGTTCAAGGAAGGCACCGATATTTATTTCGCCCGGCAATTGGTATTCGAGCGCCTGCAAGTGGCATCTGAGATGATCCCCGACGGTATCGGTATGCCCGAAATTGGCCCCAATACCTCTGGCCTTGGGCAGGTGTATCAGTATTTGCTAATTGCCGATCCGGATTCAGGTTACGACGCTATGGCACTGCGCAGCCTGAATGACTACCTGATCAAGTTGTTATTGATGCCAGTAGACGGGATCACCGATGTGCTGTCGTTCGGAGGACAAGTAAAGCAGTATCAGGTCAATCTGTACCCGAATCGATTGCTTTCGTATAACCTGACTCAACAGGACGTGATGGATGCGCTGGCCCGCAATAATAACAATGCGGGTGGCTGGTATCTCGACCGTGGACCCGAACAACTGGTGATCCGCGGTGCAGGCTGGCTGGCGTCCGGTACAGAAGCGCTCACGCAGATTAAGCAAATACCGCTTTCTACTGAAGGCAGTGGTGTTGTGACCGTTGGCGATGTCGCTGCCGTTGAATTGGGCGCTGAAATTCGTCAGGGCGCGGTTACGATGTCAATACGCAATGAAGGTGGCAGCATTGCATCGCGGGGCGAAGTGGTATCTGGCGTGGTACTTAAACGCATGGGTGCCAACACAAACGCTACCATTGAAGGTATCAACGCGCGAATTGGATTGATTCAACAAGCCTTGCCGAAGGGGGTTCATTTTGAACCTTACTACGATCAGGCGGCGCTAATAAAGCAAGCGGTCAATACTGTGGTGCAAGCGCTGCTACTGGCCTTCGTGTTTATTGTTATTGTGCTTGCGCTGTTTTTGATGAGCGTTCGTGCCACCTTATTGGTATTGCTGTCGATTCCGGTGTCGATTGGGTTAGCGCTGTCTGTACTCAGTATGCTGGGCATCTCAGCCAACCTTATGTCTTTAGGGGGCATAGCAGTAGCGATAGGCATGCTGGTAGATGGCTCAGTTGTGGTGGTAGAGAACATCTATCAAAAACTGCAACAGCGGGAACCTGAACGCTCTACAATTGCGCAACTGGTTGTGCAGGCCGCCCAGGAAGTGGCAAAGCCGGTGTTTTTCGCGACCCTGATTATTCTGGTGGTGTTCACGCCGTTATTCAGTTTTGAAGGGGTAGAGGCCAAGCTCTTCCAGCCCATGGCGGTTGCCATTATGCTGGCGTTAGTGTGCGCGGTGGTTGTGGCGCTTATTTTTGTGCCAGTGCTGTCGGTATTGGTGCTTGGACTGCGCGCGCCCAAAGTACGTAAAAATCGCACATTACTCTATTTAGAGTTTAAATATCAAAGTGTGCTTAATGTGTGTTTGAATCGCCCGAAATACCTGCTGTTTTTGATTGCGGTGCTATTGGCTGGCAGCGCCATGGTCTTTCCGCAGTTGGGTACTGAATTTGCACCAGAGCTTGAAGAGGGCACTATTAACTTAAGGGTGACACTGGCTCCATCGGCAAGCTTAACAACCGCTCTAGACGTTGCGCCTAAGCTGGAAGCTATCCTGCTTAAGTTCCCGGAAGTCACCTATGCGGTGAGTAAAATAGGCCGGGCTGAAATTGGCGGCGACCCGGAGCCTGTGAACAACATCGAAATCTATCTTGGCTTAACGCCGGTAGATCAATGGACCACAGCGTCGAATCGTCTTGCCTTACAAACTGAAATGGAAAAGGCGCTGGAAGTGCATCCAGGTCTGTTATTTAACTTCTCCCAACCTATTGCTACCCGGGTAGATGAGCTGCTGTCTGGCGTGAAGGCTGAGCTGGCAATAAAACTATTCGGCCCGGATCTGGATGCCTTGGCTGAGTATGGTCAGCAGATCACGTCTGCAGTGGCTACAATCAGCGGTACCCGTGACGTCGCCATGGAACAAATCAGTGGGGAAGCCCAGTTGGTGATACGACCCGACCGCAATCAATTAAGCCGTTATGGTCTGGATGTCGCCAATGTGATGAATTTGGTGCAACAAGGTCTCGGCGGACAAGGTGCAGGCCAAATCATTCAGGGCAACGAACGCTACGACATTCTGGTGCGTATCAATTCCCAGTATCGCGACGACATCGCAGCGTTAGCCGAGTTACGTCTTCGCTCTGCTCAGGGCGCTTGGGTACGTCTGCAGGATGTTGCCACGATTGCTATTGAATCCGGGCCGCCGCAAATTCGCCGTGATGATGTGCAAAGGCGCGTCGTGATCCAGGCAAACGTGGATGGCCGCGATATGGGGAGCGTGGTGAACGATATTCGCAAAGCTATTGATACCTCTGTCCAACTGCCCGCCGGATATACCGTGCAAATTGGTGGGCAATTCGAAAATCAACAGCGTGCGATGCAGCGACTGATGCTGGTGGTGCCTGTGTCACTGGCGCTCATCGCTGTGTTACTTTACCTGGCGTTTAGCGAACTGAAACTGGTGATGCTGATCATGGTGAATGTGCCCCTTGCTGCGGTGGGTGGAATATTTTCACTTTATTTAAGTGGTCACTATTTGTCGGTACCCAGTTCTGTAGGCTTCATTACCCTGTTTGGTGTAGCGGTGCTCAACGGTGTGGTGATGGTTGAAAGTATTAATCAGCGCTTGGCGAACCAACATACCGGTGCTGGTGCCGGTGAGCAGAATGCCATTGATGCGATTAAAGACGGTGCTCGCTCACGGTTGAGGCCGGTGCTGATGACGGCACTCACATCGGCACTGGGTTTACTGCCCATGCTGATGTCGAATGGCTTAGGCGCGGAAATCCAGAAACCACTTGCTGCAGTGATAGTTGGAGGTTTGGTAACCTGCACACTGCTAACGCTGGTTGTTTTACCGGTTTTGTATGCGCGATTTGTATGCAATACACGCTAACAGTGAATTCCACTAAACATTAGCTGTGACTCAACAGGATCTGCCCGGCAAACAAGGCGAATCAGCCTAATTTGCCGGGTATTCTTACTATACTGGCTTGCTAAATCTGTTTACTGATTAGGAGCCGTCATGTCTCGTCTTACTACTGTTATCCAGCATCCCGCTGCCGCGCCTGAAGAAGGCTACATTAACCCAGCTATCTTGTTAGCGGGTAATCCACTGCTACAAAAATGGGCGCCAGATTGCATTGCCAACGACAAAATTAAAGTTGGGGTAATGGGTGGTGAACCGGGCACCAACCGCTCAATCAAAGACGGTGTGTTTGAGTTCTGCTATCTCATTGAAGGTGTGATTGAACTAACTGAAGACGGCTGTGAACCCAAGCTGTATCACGCGGGCGATACGTTTTATATGGAGCCGGGCTATAAAGGGCAGTGGCGTACCATAGAGACCTATAAAAAGGTGTATGTGTGTGTCTATGGGTTAGATAACCCACAGTAATACCAGCGGTTTTCGGGTTCTGTTACTAATTCGAACGTTCGAAATGAGGCTGGCGCTGCACTTTCTTACCAATCACTGATATGGTGTGCCATAAGTATTTTGTAGGATGAACAGAAAGTGAAGCAATTGATTGCAAAAGTAACGCGTATTGTCGCTATATTAACCGCTATATTTGCCGCCGCATTATCGACGACATTGGCGTTGGTAAGCAGCGCTAATGCCAATTCCAGAGCGGTTGAGGTACGTCTTGATGCGTCTGTACTGCGTGGTGAAGCGTCGGGCTCGGTACTGACTTTCAAAGGAATACCCTACGCCGCTTCCCCAGCAGGCCAAAACCGATGGAAGCCGCCTCAACCGTTTACGTATGCCGGCGATATTGATGCTTCCCGCTATGGCGCGCAATGCCCGCAGCGCACCGATCAAATCACCAGTGAAGATTGTTTGTTTATCAATGTCTTTACGTCTGCAATAGCCGATTCAAGTGCAGCCATTGAGCCCAAGCCTGTTCTGGTGTGGATCCATGGTGGTGGCTACGTAGGCGGCTCCGGTAATCTCGATATGCGGGCCGTGTCTCACTGGCTGTCGCATGACGTAGTGGTGGTGTCCTTTAATTACCGCTTAGGCGTACTCGGTATTTTTGCGCATCCCGCACTTGATGCAAGTCAGGGAGCGAACTTCAGCGTATTAGACATGGTGGCCGCGCTTAAATGGGTGAAAAGCCATATCAGCCTATTTGGCGGGGACCCGAATAATGTCACCATTGCTGGTGGGTCTGCTGGTGGCATGGCGATACAAATGCTGATGGTTGCACCGCAAAGCGAGTCGTTATTTCACCGGGCTATCTCACAAAGCGGGTACGGTGCCTGGCCCTTACCCAGAACCAATAAGTTACAACCGTTACCACAGAGCCTGAATGCGCATGAATATGCGCAAGTGCTGGTGTCTAAAGTGATCAGCAAAGCAGCATCATCCGTGACAGCTGAAGACTTAACAAACGTATCAGCCAGCCAATGGGTAGAGGCCATTGAAGGGTTTCACTTGCCAGTGGCCGATGGGGTAATTCTGCCAGATGAGCCGGGTGTCGTGTTTATGCAAGGGCGTCAGCACGATGTGCCTTATATGAGCGGTGGTAATAGTTATGACGGCAGTGTTTACCCCTGGTCTGGTGTGCCGGCTGCGCGATTAATTGAACTGGCTGGCGATGAAGCGCCGGGAATTAAAGGCGTTTATCAGCTTCCGGCACTTCCCGATGGCAATGGTTACCAATTGCTACCTTACCAACATCTGTTTGGTGATATGCGCTATGTACTAGCGGGCTCGGTAACAACTGAGGCGATGCTTAACAAAGTCAGTCAGGGTTATCGTTATTTCTTTGACGTTACCCGCAACGGCGAACCTGGCGCACATCATGGCGCAGAGGTGAACGCCTTGTTTTATCCTTCCTCATTGCCCGGGGTACAGCACATGCAGCGCTACTGGTTGCAGTTCATCAAGTACGGCAATCCCAACGCAGCAGATTTGCCTGAATGGAAGGCGGTAGACACCAATGGCGAAAATTGGATGGTATTTACGGCCAGCGGCGCCACGCAAGTACCCCACATTCGCGGCGATAAGCTTCAACTGCTTGATAAAGCCTATAAAGCAAGGCTGAGTCCACTGCTCCGTTAGTTCGTTTGTTCTATAACCAATATAGATTAATCGGCGCGTATAAACACGTTAACGGTGAGTCGGCCAGTGGCAGGATTAGCCGATAAGTCACGGGCTGGATCAATCAGCCCACTGTGCAGTAATGTGCCTGGGTACACAACCAGCCGATTAGCTCGGTAATCTATTTTGCCCAAACGCTCAAATTCGTTGGTGGAATCCGAAAAGTAACCGGTAGATCTTGTTTCACTTAATGATTCGGAGCCGCCATGGATGGCGTTTGCTGCATCGCGCGATGCTTTGAAAGTTGGCCAGCGCGCAGCGGTGATATTCTCGAATCCCGTAGGTCGATGTCGATAAAAGCCAGTTCCCTGAAAATCCTGTTCATTGGTATACAGCATTACAGCAAAGTCCCGTTGTGAATGAGAATCAAAATGCGGAAATTGCTGTAAAGGGTCTAAGATCTCAGGTGGAGTATTAGCAATGCTCAGCCAGGAACCCTGATCGCTAAATGTTTGCTGTGGAGGTAAGTAATACGCCTGTCGAATGATTTCGGCACTGGCTGCAATGATGGCTTCGCGCAACAGGTGTGGACAGGGGGCACGCACGCCGGGGTAATAGGTGTGTGTTTCAGTAGAGTAGGTTTGTTCGCAGGCTAGTTGCTTTACCGCATCTATGGATTGCATTGCATCGTCAATCAGGATCACCCGGGTTTTCTCTGCACCAATTTGCAATATATGACGCCGCGCGTTGGGGTTAGGCCCAATGGCAGGGTGAGCGTGAGTTTGGGAGGATGAATAAAAGTGGGTGTCCATAATGTGCTTTCTGTTAACCAACTGAAAATAAATGATTTAGTCTTTATGAGAAAGGTGTGTGTCCAGAAATAGCGCCCAGAAATTGGGATGTGTGGACACCCACTTTTTTAGTGGGTGTCCAACAAGTCGCTTCTCGACTTTATTACCACTTCACTGTCACTACACTGTTGGCGGGTAGTGTGAGCTGCCAGTAGGTTTTGTTTGCGCCAACGGTGATCACCTGTTCCTGGTCGTGCGGGTTACTCAATACACTTACTGCGCTGCCATCGGGGTTGGTAAATGCCACGGCTTCGATTCGGTTTACCGTCTCAGGTTTGATTTCAATGCGTGTTGCGCCTTCGCGAATGAAACGGGAAAACTGCCCCATCAGCCAGTATTCGGGGGTTTTGTACCAGTTCGCGCTGCTACCTTTTTCCTGAATGATCATCGTGGGTCCCACTACACCCAGTTTGTTATACGGCCCCTGATTAGCTTCATCAACCTGCTGCGGCAGCATGGTTACCCACGACAAATACGCAGTAGACCAGTGACGTAAATGACGAATGATCGCCTGATAGCCGCGATTCGGGTTGTCGTTGCCTGCTCCCCACACTGTGCCTTCAGAAAAAATAACGTCTTTGTTTGGGTAGGCTGCGTGCACCGCAGCCATAGCTGACGAATCGCCGCCATAATGGTGGAATGCCGTGCCGTCCACGTAGTGGGCTTTACCTATTTCGGTAAAGGATTCGAGCTGCTCGATAGCTTGTTGCCAGTAGTCGAAGTTGTGATCCAGTGTCCATATTTTTACCGGAAGATCCTTACCGTGCTCGCCGCTGATATTGTGGAAGTTTTCATAAACTGCAATCAGTAGGTCGCGCTCCTGCTGCCAGTTTAATACCATGCCGGGGTAAGCAGGTGGTTCAAACTGCCGCTCGTTCTGAAGCGTAATGGCAAACACCGGTATGCCTTCGTTGGCGTAGGCTTCTATGAAATTGCGCAGGTATTGGGCATAAGCAGTGTAGTATTCTGGCAGCAGGGTGCCGCCTTGTACCATTGCGTTGTGCTCGCGCATCCAGGCCGGTGGGCTCCAGGGGCTGGCCACAAACCGCACCGGGTTATTGCTGGCAGCGCCCACTTCCAACGCCATCTTTAAGGTATCGATAATGCCCAGCTCTTTGTTTCGCTGAATACTGAACGGGCTGTCTGGGCTATCCTGCAAGCTGTACCATCCGTTGGGGTGGCTGGTGGGTGTCTTCGCTCTGGTACCGTCTGAAAAATCAGACGTGCCTATGCTAATTCGAAATAGATTCATGCCAATACCTTTTACCGGATCAATCAGGGCGCTAAGCAAGGTCCGTTGCTGGGCTTCTGATTTGTTCTTGCGAATGGCGTAAACGCTTGAGTGTTCCAGTGATGCCCCTATCCCAACGATAGTCTGAAAAGTAACCTCGGGTTGTAAGGTGAATACCGGTGTGTTGAATACAGATACTTCAGTTACCTTAATCGGACTTAGCGTATGACTGATGTCACTTTCTGGCCATGGTGAGGAATACCAGCGTTGGTCGTTGGGATGAAGCTCGGTTGAGGCCCAGGCCTGTGGTGTTGGGGTCTTCGACGAAGCAACACTGGTTGCACAGGCGGAAAGACCCGGCAGTAAGCAAAGCAGCAAGCAAGAAATTCGAAACATCATAACTGACTCAATAAGAAGTATTTAAAAACAAATAAAAAAGCAGCAGATTTACCAAAAGCGAAATAAATCTGCTGCCAGGGTTACACTAGTGTGTGCGCTTAGTTTTTCTCAAACTGCATCCAGTTGAGGTTCCATGCGCCGCCCAGTGCGGTGAGTTGCAGCTCTTGTTCTCCGGCTGCTAGGGTCACGGTTGTTGAAATCGTCGTCCAGTTTTGCCAGTCACCGGTATTGGGTACCGAAATACTGCCAACGCGCGTACCGTTCATGCTAAAGGCAATGCCGTCGGAGCCGCCAGAGCTGGCCACGCGCAGTGATACTGTATATTCACCGGCTTCTTCTACTTCTACGTTGTAGGTTAGCGTATCACCTGCATCGGTATACCCGAGGTTCTGGCCACCGCCTTCGTCCTGAGTATCTTCAACCTGGAAGCCAGATTGTCCACTGAAGTGCTCAGCTTCTATTAAACCCGGAATACTGGCGTAGAAGATTTCAGTGGCAACTTCGTTAGAAGCATAACTCTCTTCGCCGTTGTCGGCGGTAACAATGTAATAGTAAGTCACCCCTTCCGCGGTTGTGGTGTCCAGATACATTTCTGTTTCCAGCCCTTCGGCAATCAACTGATAGTTGCTGCCAGAAGACGTGGTGCGGTAAACGTTGTAGGTTGCATCGCTTACGCCTGTCCATACCAGGCTCATGCCTTCGGCCGTTTTTTCCAGTGTCAGGCCCTGGGGCGCGTTGGGGAAATTAAAAATATCCGCTGGCGCAGTGGCTGTCAGAGCTGCTTTTACTGGTTCATTGACCTCGTATTCAATTGCAGACAAACCGGCAAAGTAGGCTTCAATGTCTTCCAGTGAATCGTTGTTAAGATCAATTCGAGGCATAGCCGCTGCGCTGATATCACCGCCGTTTGCCGGGGCAGCAGGCAGCAGATAGATTTCTGCCCAGGTATCTGACGAACCGGCATCCACAAAGGACCCCGATAGCAAATAAGATTCACCACCAGTGAGTTGAACAGCCTGATATACCCCACCGTTGGCAAAGCCGCCGTTGGCAGTGATCCGCAGGATACCGTTACCATCAACCGTATACCCCACTTCCGAGTTCAGATTGTCATCAGCTGGTGATGCGTTGGTGGCACTCCATTCAATCCAGTCGCTGGCGGTATCGAACGCGCTGTTTTGCAGTACGTTTTCGCCGCTGGACTGGGCAATTAACTCCAGATCGTCTATGCGGATATCCTGATTGCCGCCCAATGAGCCTGACTTCACAATCAGGTAAAAGGTTTGGTCGGTGTCAGTGGGGGTAACGATTTTCGACGGTGTTTCACAGGCCTCGGCCAGCGTGGTGTTCCAGCCTGCACAGCTCCAGGTGCTGGCTTTTGCTAACAAGCGCTCGCCTTTGTTGGTTACATAACCCCAGGTGCCATTGCCCTGACCGCCGTTGATGGTCATTACTTTGTAAGACCAGGCAGTTGCTGCCCAGCTTAACTCATTGTAACGGTCGAAAGTGGCACGGGTAATTGCGCCTCCCAGTTCTCCTAACCCGGTCCAGGGCTGCATCTCGCCGATCAGGAATGGGGTGTCCAGTTCGCGGATTTTCTCATCCCATTCGCACACACCCGTAGTGCCATTCTGGCCGCATGTCAGCCAGTTGCGGTGGACGTCGTATCCAATTTCACCCCAGCCAAAAATGCCTGGGTAGAAGTGCATTTCAAATGCAACATTGGTCATTCCGGCCTCTTTGGGGTCGCCGTAAGCATCGATACCGCTGTTGTGACCCGGCAGGATCACGATGTGGTTTGTATCCACTTCGCGAATGGCGTGGTAAAGCTCGGTGACGTTCTCTGCCAGGGTGTCTGCGTCGGTGCCCCAGGGTTCGTTAAGAACGCCGTACCCTGCAATTGCTGGCTCATCTTTATAGCGCGTTGCAATTTGTTGCCATAGCCACGCAGTTCTGGCCTGATTGTCGGCGGCGTTGTCGCCGTCCCAGTATTCGTTTTTACCTGCACAGCCACTGTGGTGTTCCCAACCTTGCGCACCGGCGGCTCCGTGTAAATCCAGCACCACCCACATATTACGTGATTTGGCTTCGGCAATAGCATAGTCGAGGTATTGCCAGGCATCGTCGCGCAGTGTCATTGGATTGTTGGCGTCTTCGATTAACTGGTAAGGAAATGGTAGACGAATCAAATTGAAGCCCGCTTCATGCATAATGTCCCAATCACGAGTGGTAATGAAGTTGTCGCGGTACACATCCATTAAGCGGGCACGCTCATCCGCGCCAAAGCGCTCTTCCAGCTTGCCTTCAAACGTGCACTGATCTTCTATGCCCTCGCCAACCGGGTTGCCACCGTTGTCGATCATCCACATTTCCAGCATTAGCCAGTTGCCCAGGTTAACGCCGCGTAATGATACTACTTCACCTTGTTCATTCATCCAGCGCTCGCGATCGTGGCTAAGCATGCTGTATTGCTCAGTGCCAGCGGCTGGCTTGGGTGGTGCGAAGTCGTACACAGTTTCGCCATTGTGTTTATTTGCATCGCTGGCTTGGTCCAAACTACAGGCTGTCATGTTCAGGGCCAGGCCCCCTAAAGCAAAAAGCTGTGCCAGTTTGGTTAGCGTAAACTTATTCTGTTTATTGGTTGTTTTCACCGGTTATCTCCGAGTTGCTCCGTTGGTTTGTCGGCGTGCTTGATTCAACAAGTTTGCAACAATCAGTTAACCAAAATTTCTTTCAGGATGATTCCGACTGCAAGCAAAATGGCTAATTAGAACGTTCGGATTAGGGACAGAACGTCTGTTTTTACTGGGCTACAAGGAATTAAGCGCAAAATGGCAAAAGCGAGAAGACCAACAGCCGAGCCCGTTAGCCATTCTGAAATAATTTGTATTATCTGTTTAAACTTTGCAGTAAAACGCTGCGAAGTCGCCGTGCCATTACGTCATTCATTTCCCCCAGCGGACCTCTGGCGTGCTCGGGTATATGGGCGAAGTGGTCTGGCGTTGATTCAAAAACATAGTGGTTGAACATCTCTTTCCAAATCTGTTTTTCGTTGTCGGGCAAATGGGCTATCGCTAGTAAAGCGTGATAAAGCGCATTCACCGGCGCGTCGATGTAGTCGGGGGTGGTGCGCCACCAGTAATTCACCAATACGTTAAAGGGTGCCAGTGCTGACACTTCATGCCACCACATGCTGGGAATAAACAGGGCATCGCCCGGCTCCAGTTCGGCTACCAGGGCATGTTCAAGTGCCGTTTTGAATTTTGGATATCGCTGATAGTTAACATTGTGCAGGTCAACCAGGCTAACGGGTTGACCCGATGGCGTTATATCCAGCGGACCTATGTACAAATTGGCGGTTTGATTGGGGGGAAATAACGTAAAGCGACGCGAGCCAGCAACACAACAGGCAATGTTTAGCGGCAGATCCTGATGAATCGCGACCCGCGTTTGGTTGCCAAGCCAAAAACCATTGCGCGGTTGAGCGTGGGGTACCGGCACCGGCGGGTTGTGTTGTTCAAAGCCGGGCAGATAGTGTTGCAGGTGTGTTCCGCCAATAAACAGCGAATGGGGCTTTGCTACATTGGCTTCTTGCTGCAGGCGATGCAACACGGTATCCAACGTGGCGGCGACTTTGTCAAAATTAAAACCGGTTAGGGTGTCGTTATAAAAAAATCGGCCTTGTATCTCAGGCTTGCCATAGAAGAATCCTAATGGTTCACCTGTGTAGTAAGTGAGCATTTGCTTACTCAGTAATTCTGTACTTTCAATTCCCTGCTTTACTGCTTGCCAGTGTGCAATATAACCCGGCAGTTTTACTGGTACAGTCGATTGCAATAGCGCCGCAGGTAACGCCTTGCCTGGGCTAAGTTGCAGAGTTTGGCAACGGGGAAGATCAAGTGTATTAAACACGGATAACAGCCTGCTTACGGTCGATCAGGCTACGAAAGTTACTGTGGCTGGCCAGCACGTAATAAATCAGTGGCAATATGCCTTGCTGGTGTAACTCGGTTATGGCCTCTGCGGGCAGTGTGCTTAACCGCTCTTCGTTAATCGTGTAGTACCCCGTTAGCCGGTGCTTTGCCTGATTGCTCAGCGTGATATCGAGGAAGAAAGGCTCGAGCAGTTCGTAGCGAGCCAGTAAATTATAAAATGTCTGGGTTTCGTTCTCCCGTTCGCGAATAGTCGCCAGTATGTCGGTAACCTGCTGGAGGTAATCGCTGTGGCCACCATGCGGCAGAAATAAGCGTTCACCTTCGTGTTCACTTACTTTGGGGCTGTCCATGTCTATCAGCAGTAGCGGATTCGCCGAACTGGTGTCGGCAGTGGGTTGCATGCCAATTAAAAAGGGCTGCCGCTCAATCATCAGCGGGATGTAACTGGCATCCCAGCCGTGCTCACTCAGGTACAGGTTTTCCTGTTGCTCAAAACCGAGTAACGCCACTGCCTGATAGGTGCGTGTGATGTCATTACGAATAAATACTAATGGGTACTCGTGTTGCAAACTTCGAAATTCAAACGGCAGAGCCAGGGTGATATTGAGCGTTTGGTTGAGCGCAGGCGAGTGTCGGCGTATCACGCGGAGATCTTTGTGTGTCACATTGTTGAGGACGACAGCATTGGTCATAAATTACTCCTGTATAAAAACGCAAAAAACGGCGCGACACTTACCCGCAGATAAGTGAGGCACCGTTAGCCAGGTTACAATCAGAAGGTGTAGCGCATACCCAGATTGTAACGAGGCGACGACTGACGCAGGTTGATCAGCATGCGCTCATGGCGGCCATGTTGACGCTGATATTCGTTGGTCAGGTTGATACCTTCAGCAAAAACAGTGAGGTTTTCGGTAACGTTGTAACTGGCGTTAAAGTCCCACTGACCATATGCTTCGGTGTATACCGGGTTATCTCCCGAACCATCACCAATCCAGGCCAGGAATTTGTCGCGCCAGTTGTAGGCTAAACGAATCGAAAAATCGTCGTTTTCATAGAAAGCGATAACATTCGCGGAGTCGCTCAGGCCGGTCAATGCGTACTGTGGTGCCAGTGAGGCGTTGTCGTAATACAAATCACCGTCAACCAGCGTACCGTTCACGTTAATACCAAACCCGCTGTCCCAGAACATGTGTTGAACTGCCATTTCCCAGCCATGCACATTGTTCTTGCGCTGGTTAAATGGAATGGTGATCTCGAATACTGCCAGTTCATCTTCCGGACTGGCCACAATAACCACGTCACCGTGCTCGTTCAGGTACACGTTCGGATCACTGCCCAGGTAGTTATCCAGAATGTACTGACGAATTTCAGCATTGCCGGTAAAGCCTGCTGCCCGTGCCGCGTCGGCACGAGGGCCCTGAGCAGGGTTGCGCAAATCGAAGGCGTTTTCAGTAATAGTCTGGCGGCCAACAAAGTTCTTCACGTCTTTGTTAAACCAGCCAATGGCGGCATAGCTGGCTTCATCATAATACCATTCCAGCGACAGATCGTAGTTGGTGGATTCAAGCGGCAGTAGAGCCGGGTTACCACGTGAGCCTGAGCCCTGAATCGTTGTGATCTGACTACTCAGGGTTTTACCCCCCTGCATGTCGCCGTAACTCGGACGGGATATGGTTTTGCTGTACGATGCGCGGGCAACCAGGTCGTCGGTTAAGTCCACTTTAAAGTCGATGCTGGGTAACAGGTTGTCATACTCACCGGATTCGTCGGTAAATATCGAGTCGCCGGTAGGCTGTAACACCAGTTCGTTTGTACTGCTCCAGTGAATACCGTCGTAGCTGGGCACCAGTGCTGACGCATGGGTTTCGGTTTCCTCATAGCGCAAACCGGTAACGACTGTGGCGGGCATTGCGCCAATATCAAATACTAAGTTAGCCTGCACATAAGCCGACAGCATCTTTTCGTCGGTGTAGCGGTCAGTAGTGTAGTTGGTTCCGCCACAGAAACGCGGTCCACATGGCCATTCCACGGCATTTTCGTTGTAGAAATTAGCTGCGGTGAATTCGGCAATTTGTACAAAGTCCCAGTCGATAAAATAAGGCTCAAGGTCTGGATCTGCATGCCCTGGGATGTTGTCGAACATGTCAGGCAGCGAGCGTTGGGTAAACCAGCTGTCTTCCCAGTCTTCAGGCTCACCAACACCACTCCAGGTGCCGCGTGTCGCGCTGGCATATTTTGAATGGTTGTTCACTTCGGTTTGAGACACACCAAAATCGATACTTTCTACAATACCCGCATCAAAGGTGTATTTGCCTTTGGCCTGAAGTTGCTCAAGCTCGGAGCGCTCGCGGTTGTTGCCAAAGTTGCTGCCTGCGCCAATCATGTCGGCTGGCCGGAAGCCGTCTACGCCGTCTGGGTATTCAATGCTAAGCACTGGCAGTACTTGCGAGAAATCCACAGTGGTGCGAATCCGGTTGGCAGAAATCATTGCCAGTGAGCCCCAGCTACCGTAAGGGCTGTTAGGTGCGTGCTTGGCACCGGCGGTGTGGTAGTCGAACTCTAACAACAGATTGTCGTTTACCGCATATTCCAGATTCAAACCCAATGATTGATTGGTGTTCTTGGTGGCGGAGAAACCACGGCCCGAATTAATACCGGTACCTTCACCACGCATGGCGTCTTCGCTGAAATTGTCGGTATCCTGATATTGAATGGGGTACGCAATGCCTTCGCTGTTTGGCTCCGACCACACCATGGTTGAATTGTTGTAGTTGAACGAGAACCAGGTAGACATGTCGGTCAGTTCACGGTCGATACTATTTTCAGAATAGGTGTAGTCCAGGCGGGCTTTCAGTTTGTCTGTAGCCTGATATTCCAGCGTGAGCTGCCCGTTTACACGGGTGCGGTACGCTTCGTTGAACTGATAAATCAGGTTTTGCGGCACGGCATAAGTCACGCCGTCGGCTGGTTTGTTCAGGTAAGAATTGTCCGGGTCTTCACTGGGCAGGTTGCCCCAGCTACCTTCATCCTGTCCAGATATAAACGAGCGCCAGCCTGAACCTACCGATGCATTGCTATTACCGCTGTCACGTTTTTGGTAGCTTCCGGTTAACGACACACCAAATTTATCGTCAAGGAAGGTCTCTGAATACAGACCTGACAATTCCGGCGTCCAGGTATCACCGCGTTGGGTTGAATCATCATGCACTGCCTTAAAGCCAACGGTTGCCTGACGTCCTGGCGTCGCCAGTGGACGCGGCGTAATAATGTTAACTGTGCCACCTAAGCCGCCCGTTGCAATAGACGCACGACCGGTTTTATATACTTCAACCGCGCTCACGCCTTCCGATGCCAGGTCGGCAAAGTCAAAAGAACGCGTTGGCGTGGGCATTTGCCTGCCATTTAACAGCACCAGGTTGCGGTCTGAGCCGAACCCGCGAATGGTAACGCGGCTACCTTCACCATCTGAACGATCAATGGACACGCCTGTGATGCGTTGTAGCGATTCCGCCAGGTTGGTGTCGGGGAACTTACCGATGTCTTCTGCTGAGATGGCTTCTACCACACCGTCGCCAGAACGCTTTATATCCATGGCGCGAATCATACTGCCACGAATACCACTGACTTCAATGATCTCAACCACGTCGTCTGTGTTTGCTTCCTGTGCGTGTGCGCTGGTGAGCATCGCCGAACCTACCACCAGAGAAACCGACAGGGCTATCTGGCTTTTTTTAAAGGGGCGAGTTTTCATTATTTTCTCCCTTGCGATAACTTTATGTGTTGTGCTCGTGTTGCACGCATTTGGTCTACTTTTCATTAACAATTGCGAAAAGCACCGCAAGCCTACGCCCCGTCAAATAAGATGTCGTTTTACTGTAGAAAAAACCGCCCACTCGAACGTTCGAGTACTGGATTAGAACCTTGGTATAAGTTCAATGCGTTAAAAATCAATGTTTTGTGGAATTTGTTCGATGACTGGTGTTGTACTGGAAAATCTCAATTGCAGTAGAAATACGGATAGCTGAACGAGGAGAATGGATTTGCTAGCGATGCTTTTCTTGGCCCGGGTTATCGCATTATCACTGCGATATTATTAACAAATACACTGCGGTTTAGCGTGTTAACTCTTGTTTGGGGGAGAAGCAGGCTATTTTTCTGCCTTCTTTATACCCGTAGAAGTACATTCTGGGTGTAATTATGTACTTTGCTACGTCCAGTTGTTCGTTTGTGCAGGTTCGCCTCGTCCTTTTACATAAAAGCCCTGTCTGTGGCGTTTTCAATTTTGTAACAACCTATAAATGAGGGACTTACTGAAATTTGGCCCATAAATTCAGGCATCAGCAGCCAGTGTTGAATGCCAACTCGAACGTTCGTTTCCCGGAAAGAACTTGTAACCTAATGAAACTTATATTTTTATTGGTGTGGCTTTAGTATGAAAGAACAACAGGGCGGGCAAGCGGAATGACCCCAAAATGGCAACCCTGGCGCACAGCCGAACGTTCGGCTAAGCGCTGGTTTTAGATTTAAGCAATTGATTTCGTGGTAGGGAGTGTTTAACATTCTTTCGATTCGTTAACACCATTATTACAACAAGTGTGCGCAGAGAATCATGGATAAAACCCTCTTCAACCTACATGATTTGGTTCTCCTTCTTATTGCTTTTGAATGTTTAGCGGTGGCCGTGTATGTGGGCTTAAACCGCGCTAAACAGAGTTTGCCAACCAGCCTGTTAATAGCCTTTCTGGGTGTACATGCGGGTATTGCCCTGCACGAACTGGTGTTGTGGGGCAGTACATTTCGCTATTGGGTACTCGACGCCTCGCCCAACTATTTCTTCATACTGAATTTTGCCTACTGGCTGGATGGCCCGTTGTTGTTTTTATTTGCCTGCTCGGTAACACAGGCCGAATTTAAACCCAAACGATGGCACGGTTTGCTATTGGTACCAGTGGCGGTGTTTATGGTGTTTATCTGGCAGCATTTTTACGCGCTGCCTTACGACGATAAAGTCACCATGGTGAAAGATTACAGCTTTGCCGATTTTGACTACGTGTTTATGGATCTATTGGCAAAGGCTACCCGAGTGGTGTTTAGCGTATTTGCCATCTTACTGATAATGCGAGGCGACGAACAAACTAAGGTGAAGTATAACGTACCGGCCTGGCTGCCAAAGATGCTGATGTTATTCACCGCAATTTTGGCCTGGGAAACCATGTTGAGTGTGATCAAGGTGTATCACTCGCTTTATGTGTTTCCCTATTACGATATCGTCGAAATTATTGGGCTTGCGTCGTATTACATGCAATTTGCATTGTTTAACACGGTGATTTTTATGGCGGCGTCGCACTTTTTGCGATCGCAACCTGCCAAGCCCAAAACGGTAGAAAGAGAGCCTGTGAGTCAGGAATTGGTGGCACAACTGGAAGCCACCATGGAGCGGGAAAGACCTTACCTGAATCAGAATTTGTCGTTTGAGCGCTTAGCCGAAAAGCTCAATATTCCGGTAAAGGAATTATCAAACGCCATTAACCGGCACTATGAGGTGAATTTTTACGAGTTCATCAATAACTACCGCATTCAGGAAGCCAAGCGGCTACTAGAAGATCCGGCCTGTTTTGATAAGAGTATTACCGACATTTTTTACGATGCCGGATTTAACAGCAAGTCAGTGTACAACACGCTGTTTAAGAAAAAGTTTAATAAAACGCCCAGCCAATACCGCAACGACGTGAAGAAAAGGCTGGCAAAGCAACAACTTCAAGCCGGTTTATCGTAACGTAGATGATCCCGGCTGATGAACGTAGGCCGGGAGAATGACATGCAAGATACTCAAACTATCACGCATATTGTGGTAGTGGGCGGTGGTGCCGCGGGTTGGTTAACGGCCAGCGTACTGGCCGCTACGTCTCTTCACCCATGTCAGGTTACCCTGGTGGAGTCGCCGGATATTGGCATTTTAGGCGTGGGTGAAGGCACCTGGCCCACCATGCGCGGTACGCTGCAAAAATTGGGAATCGACGAAGCCGACTTTTTGGCATGCTGCGACGCGTCGTTTAAACAAGGAACGTTATTTCATCAATGGCAGTTTAATCAGGTAGGCGATCAGTATTATCACCCTTTTAGTCTGCCTGTTGGGTATGGCAACGGCGACTTACACGACTGGCTGCAATCACTGGGTTCGGGGCCATCATTCGCGCATGAAGTAAGTACACAGCCCTGGGTATGTGATAACCACCTGGCTCCTAAACAAATTCAAACCCCCGCTTTTGCCGGTGTAACCAATTATGGGTATCACCTGGATGCCTACAAATTTGCTGCCTTCCTGAAACATCACGCCACTACCAGGCTCGGTGTCAGGCATATTGTTGATCACATTATGTCTGTTGAAGGTGTACCCGGTGCCGCAATAAAAGCGGTGGTGGGTAAACAACACGGGCCCCTATGCGGCGACTTATTTGTTGATTGCAGTGGCTTTGCTGCGCGTTTGATTGGCCAGCACTATCAACAGCCGCTGGTGTCCTGCCGCAATCAACTTGCCAATAACCGCGCCGTGGCATTGCAGGCTGGATACAACACTCCGGAAGCGCCAATTGCATCGGTTACCCATTCTACAGCACAGCAATGTGGCTGGATTTGGGATATTGCTTTACCTGCGCGAAAGGGCACAGGTTATGTGTTTAGCAGTGACTATTGCGACGATGAAACGGCCCTGCAAACACTGCTGACGTATTTAAAGAATGATCCAACGGTACAAGCGGTTGACCCCTCTTCGGCACGCTTTTTTACTTTCGAACCCGGTTACCGTGAATCGCCCTGGCAGGCCAATTGTGTTGCCATAGGCACTGCCATGGGATTTTTAGAACCCCTCGAGGCTTCGGCGCTGGTGATGGTTGAACTGGCGGCGTCTCACCTGGCTCAGCATCTGCCTGCTACAACCGAACAACTGGGACCGGCGGCACGGCAATTTAATCGCATTTTCAGTCAGCGTTGGTCGAGGGTAGTGGACTTTTTAAAGATACATTATGTGTTGAGTAAGCGCGATGACAGTGAGTACTGGCGGACTATGCGCAATCGGCATAGCTGTTCCGAGCAATTGCAGGACTGGCTGGCAATGTGGCGCACCCGCAGCCCTGATCCACTGGACTTTAACTTGCGGGAAGAAGTATTCCCCACCGCCAGCTACCTGTATGTGTTGTTCGGTATGGGATTTATACCCGAATTAGCAATAAACCGAATAGGCAAGGCAGGTCCGTCATCAGTGATTCAACAACGTATGAATCAGCATCAGCAGCAGGTGGACATGCAATTGAACGGCTTGCCTACGAATCGGGCATTGCTTAATCACCTCACCCGCGCTTACAAGAACAATAAGGAATACTCATGAAACAGCCTGCTAAACAACGTGTGGTCATTGCTGGTGGTGGCACCGCCGGTTGGATGGCGGCTGCGGCCATTTCCAGACTATTGCATGGCCGTGTCGAAGTTACCTTGGTGGAGAGCAGTGATATCGGCACAGTAGGGGTGGGTGAAGCAACTATTCCTACACTGGTGTTTTTCCACAAGTTACTCAAAATTGACGAGCAAGCCTTTATGGCGGCTACAAATGCCACGTTTAAACTGGGGATCAACTTTGAGAACTGGCGTTCACTGAACCATGCGTATTTACACGCGTTTGGCGCAACGGGCAAAGACTGTTGGGCGGCGGGGTTTCAGCATTTCTGGCGTCGCGGATTGGATCTGGGTTTAAGTGACGATTTCGGGCAGTACTGTTTGGAGCGCGTGGCTGCCGAAGCGAATAAATTTGCGCATTTACCAGGCAACGGCCTCAATTATGCGTTTCATATTGACGCTACGAAATACGCGGCCTTTTTACGGGCATTGGCAGAGCAGGCTGGCGTTACGCGCATTGATGCAACGATTGAGCGGGTAAAGGTACGTCAGCAGGACGGCTTTATTGAAAGCCTGATGCTGAATAATGGGCAAACCCTCTGCGGTGATCTGTTTATAGACTGCACCGGGTTTCGGGGGCTGTTAATAGAAAAAGCGCTGCATACGGGTTATGAAGACTGGTCGCAGTGGTTGTTATGCGATAGCGCAGTGGCAATGCAAACAGAAAGTGTGGAAGCGCCTCTGCCCTATACGCGATGTATTGCCAGAGAGGCGGGCTGGCAGTGGCGAATTCCCTTGCAGAACAGGGTGGGCAACGGGCTGGTGTATTGCAGTGCTTACCTTTCAGACGAGCAAGCAACTGCGCGGCTACAACAAAACATTACCGGTGCGCCTTTAAACAGCCCAAGGGTGATTAAATTCAGGCCCGGTCGCCGGTTAAAGCAATGGAACCGAAACTGCGTATCCATAGGCTTATCCAGCGGCTTTATCGAGCCGCTGGAATCCACCAGTATTCACTTGATACAGCAGGGCATAGTGAGGTTGTTGCGCATGTTCCCACACGATGGCATCGAGCCGGCAATAGTGGACGAGTATAACAAGCAAACCGTGTTTGAAATGGAGCGCATCCGCGACTTTATTATTTTGCATTATAAAGTGACTGAGCGAACGGATAGCCCGTTTTGGCAGCACTTTAAAAAAATGGACGTACCTGATTCGTTGGCGCGCCGGCTGGTAATATTTGAAAAGACCGGGCAAATCCACCGGGAAGGCAACGAGCTGTTTGACGACTCCTGGCAGCAGGTGATGATTGGGCAAGGGTTGGTACCGAAGGCGTACCATCCCATTGCAGACACCATGAGTCAACAGGAACTGGCAGATTTTCTGGCTCATATAAAGCACAACATTAGCCAGACCGTGGCGTGCTTGCCGTTACATCAGCAGTACCTGAACAGCTATTGTCGGTAGAATTTTATATGTGCAGGGAAATGCTCTTTACCAGCCAATAGTCTAGCGCGAGTGGGCTTAGTACCCGCGCTGTTTATTTACCTCGCCAATCATGGGTTGGCCTTGTTGCCAGCGCAACAGGTTTTCGGCCAGGCGCTGGCCCGCTGTGTCATTTCGGGTAATGGAGGCTATGTGGGGCGTGACATGCACTCTGGGGTGTGTCCAGTAGGGGTGAGATTCGGCCAATGGCTCGTGTTTAAAGACATCCAGAATGGCGTATTGAATGTGGCCACTATCCAGGGCTGCCAGTAAATCGTCGTCCACTATTTGCTCGCCGCGCCCTGCGTTGATCACCGAGGCTCCTTTGGGCAGTGTTGCCAGGGTGTCGGCATTGATCAGGCCTTTGGTTTCTTCTGTTAACGGCAGCAAGCTCACCAGAATGTGGGTATTTGCCAACATGTCTGACAAACCTTGTTGGCCGTGAAACGTAGATACGCCATCCAGCTGTTTTGCACTTCGACTCCAGCCGTTTACTCTGAAGCCTAATGAACTGAGCTGGCTGGCGACGGCTTTACCGAGCTCTCCTAAACCCAGAATACTCACCGTGCATTCATGGGGCAAGGCCACTTTGTGTTGTTGCCAGCACCTTTGTGCTTTTTGCGATTGATACAAAAAATGATCGCGATGGATCATCATTACTGACGACAGCACATAGGTTTGCATTTGTAATGTTAGTGACGGGTCGATCAGCCGGATCAATTTAATGGTGTCTGGAATCCTGTCGGGCTGCAATTGATCAACGCCGGCGCCAACCGAGAAAACCGCTTTTAAATTGGGATAGGTTTCAAAGGTATTGTCTGGCAGCGTCCACGCGATGATGGCATCTACCTGTTCGGGCACAGGAACGTGGGGCCAGGTATGCCATTTTGTATCGGGCAATGCGTTGATTACCGTTTCCTGCCAGCACTCGCCTCGTGTTTGCGGGCCTTTGTAAACCAGATTAAAGGCCATGATTACTTTTCCGGCTTGAAAAGCGTGGCAAGTGGATAATGCAGTTTTTCAATGGGCGATTTCAAAACGATGTAACTGAAGTACTTTGAAATACCGAAATCTCTTTCCAAAATTTCTTCCATCAGCGACTGATAGTGGGTAATGCCTCGGGTGACAAATTTAAGCAAGTAATCGTAACCACCGCTGATCAAATGGCACTCGATTACTTCGTCGATAGTACGGATATTGCGTTCAAATTTAGCAAAGTCTTCCATGTGGTGATCACTTAACGTGACTTCGGTGAATACTGTTGCGGTTTCACCCAGCTTTTCCAGCGCAATTTTGGCATTGTAACTGGTAATATAACCGGCCTTTTCCAATCGCTTTACCCTGGCCAGGCAGGGGCTGGGCGACAATGCTACGGCATCGGCCAAATCAGTATTGGTAATGCGCCCGTTCTTTTGCAGTTCTGCCAGAATGTTAATGTCGATTCTGTCTAATTTAATACCTGCCACAATGGTGTTCCTCTTGTACTGCACAATGCCGACACAGTATCGCTAATGGCTAAACCAGCGCAACTGTTTGTTCAGGGATGTTTGCTAAGGGTCGGAAAAGCGCCGGGCGGGAACGCCCGGCAGTACAATCAAAACGCGTATTTCACGCTGATCTTAGCAGTACGCGGTGAACCTGGCATGGTCCAAAGCGCAGAGTAAGAACTGTCGTAGTATTCCTTGTCGAACAGGTTGTCGATATCGGCATTGATTACCACGTTGTCAGACAGGTTAACCGACCCGAATAAGCGAACGGTTGTATAGCTCGGTAAAATGTAGTCCGGATCAATAGTTTCACCCAGACGGTCGCCTACGTAAGTTACACTGGCACCGACTTTTGACTCTTTGCCCGCAATGTCCATAAAGTGCATGGCGGTAACATTCAGCTTGTGTTCCGGGATGTTAATTAAGCGACTGCCAGCCGGAATGTTCACACCCCAATCAACGTTTACCACTTCGTTTGACGTTTCTGCATCTACGAAGGCGTAAGCCAGTGTAAGGGTTGTATCGTCGGCAATCACGGCATTGAGGTCTACTTCAATCCCCTGACTTTCTGCTTCGCCCAGTGCTGCAGAGTAACCGGAGTTCACTGGATCGGCGCTCAGCACATTGGATTTTTCAGCGCGGAACAGCGCCACGGTACCAGTGAGGCTTTCATTGCTATTGGCAAATTTTACGCCTGCCTCATAGGATTTACTTTCTTCTGGCTCAAAAGTCGCGCCGTTGGCGTCGGTGCCTGAGTTCGGACGGAAGCCCTCAGAATAGCTTAAGTACAGGGTATACAGGTTTGACGGTTCGTACACCAGACCAACTCGCGGACTGGTTGCAGTTTGTGATTCACTGGTATAAGCATCCGACAAATAATCAGAAAAATCGCGGGAGAAATCGTCGAAACGCAAGCCTGCGAGTACTTTAAATGATTCAGTCAGGTCAATTTGATCCTGAACGTATAAACCTACGGTAGATTGTTCTTCGCGGCGATCCCATAATGCACCGGTTGCAGGCTGTGCTTCGCCGTATACCGGGTTGATCAGTGATACAGAATAGGTTGTGTCGCCTGTGCCCCAGCCGGTTCTCCAGCGTTGCTGAATTTGATCCAGTTGATAGTCGTAGGCGTCAGCACCAATCAGGATATGGTGCACAATGTCGCCTGTAGACACAGTACCACTTAACTCTACACGGCCGGACAAGTCTTCTGCATCATAGTCGCGGTAACGGCGTTGACGCGAAACGGTTTCGCCATCGGTGTACAGCAATTGGCGGCCCGCAGACAATTCTACTTCGCTGGAGTAGCCTTCAAAAGATGACTCGCGGTAGCTCATACCTACCATCAGGCTCCAATCACTGTTGAGTTGGTGTTGCAGCGTGAGTTGGTGCCCCAGGGCTTCAATATTCATTGGGCCATCGTTTGGCTCGCCATAAAAGGTATCAATAGGTACCACACCAAATTCATAATCGACTACCACAATGCCGCGGTCAAATGGGGCTTCCTGGTCGAGGACTTCCAGTTCGTAAGTTAAGGAAGTGTCGTCAGAAATCTGATAGGTGAGTGATGGTGTAAAGGCCAGTTTGTTGCTTTCCACGGTATCGCGGAAACTGCCAGCGTCTTCGTATGCGCCGTTTACACGGAAAGCCAGATCGCTGTTTATCGCGTTGGTATAGTCACCTTCAAGGCGATAAAGGCTGTATGAACCTACTGTCGCCTGAATGTAACCTTCTTCGGTAAATTGAGGCTTTTTGGTGATAATGTTAATCGTACCGCCGGGTTCGCTACGGCCATAAAGCGCCGAGCCTGGGCCTTTTAGTACTTCAATTGCCTGAACGTTAGAGGTATCGCGGCGACCGCTGAAGCCACGACCAGCACTAAAACCGTTAACTACGTATCCGGAAGGCAGGTTCTCATCGCCGGCAAAGCCGCGAATAGCAAAGCTGTCCCACAATCCACCAAAACTGTTCTGACGGGCAACGCCACTGGCGAAGTCCAGGGCATTTTGCAGGTCGTTTACGCCAACGTCTTTTAGTAATTCAGCACTAACGATGTCAATATTCTGCGGTAAGGATTTCAGTGGTACATCACCACGGTAAGGCTGGCGCTGCTGCACAACCTCAATTTGTTCCATATCTTCCGGGGTTTCCTGCGCAAATACGCTGGTGCTGTTAGCCAGCGCAACAGAAACTGCCGCCGTGAGCGCAGTTTTCATAAAAATTCGGTGCTTCATCATCTTGTGCTATCTCCAAAGGTTCTCAAATCGACGGCAAAAGGGACTATCCTGGTGGCTGGTGTTATTTATTTTGTTGGCCACACTTATGTTGTATTGGTGCTGGATATTCCTTCCACAATCAGTATAAGTGAGTCGGTGCACTGCAAATGCGTCGAAAAAACAGGCTTTGGCAGCGTAAAGTTTCAACGGCGCAGCGGTAGCGGCAGAAAATGCTAAACAACGAATAACGAACCACTCTGCTAGTAAAACGACAGCTATAATGTCATGTTTTGTTATGTTATAACATTTTTATTTCGATGGAAAAGCGAAAAATCATCTGAACCGGATGGTATGAAGGACTGTTAGCAGTGCTTAAATCAATGGTTTTCTGCTCATTATTTAAAGTTATCTATTGTGCTATTGAATGTAGACTTTTGGACAATGGGAAGCCAGAGAAGCCTTAGCTAAGATAGAAACATTACATCTTGTTAACATTCATTGGCAGGTGACAACATGATTTCAGCTAAAACAGTAAATGCAAAGCATGCAGCGGACATGCGGTTAAAAGGCTTTTTAACCGATCCAAATTTATACTGCTTTGTTATCGGAGTGTCGTTGCTTGTGGGCATCGATGTATTGTTTTCAGCGATATAACATTACTTATCTGGCAGCATAGTTGACCCACCACCTCCAGTGTTTTTAAATCGCTGCGTCGCTAGCTTTATTGGCAAGCGACGTTTTACCTGAATACTAGAATTTGTAGGTTACTCCCGCTCTGACAGATCTGGGCTCAATGGGGTGATAGTGATTGTCTTCCACCCCCTCTGACACTTCGTTATTTAAACGGCTGGCATACCAGTAGTCTATGTCGTGATCGCGACTGTTAAGCAAATTCAGCAGGGTTAATTCAGCTTTCCAGTTGTTAATTTCGTAAGCCAGATTGGCGTTTATCACGGTAAATGAGTCAGATTGACGTGACCTGGTGCTGTCTAATGTTCGCTTACCGAAATGGCGTACCCGTAAACCCGTGCGAATGGTGTCAGTGGCCTGCCAGTTGAGTCCTAGGCTGGCAACAAACGGCACACTGCCATCAATATAGTTGCCTTCGCCCTCTTCATTTTCGGTAAAGCGGCCTTGAGTCCAGGCAAGTTCCACATCGGCTGTCAGATTACTGTTAAACCAGTAGTAACCAGAGAATTCAGCGCCCCAGCGTTTCGACGCCCGGCTGGCTTCGGTATTACCCGCATCACCCACAAACACCAGTTCTGAATCATTGCGTAGCTGCCATACCGCAAAAGACGCATTGTAGTAACGGTAGTTTGCCACCCGGATGCCAATCTCACTGCCGACTCCCCGAACCAGTAAATCTACCGGTGTTGCAGGATCAAGGGTAATCGGATCAACACTAATCACTGCACCTCTGGCGTCATTGGAGTGGAAAGATTGACCGGCATTGGCGTAAACCTGCCATGCGTCGTTTATGATATAGCTAACACCGCCCTTAATGCTTACCAGACTATCGTTTTCAGAGCCGCTGTTTGCCGCAAGATCGCTATTTACATCTGCCCACAGGGTGTCGTGTCGCACCCCGATATGTACCGGCAGATTGTCGGTAATGTCTACACTGAGTTCGTAAAACGCTGCCAGGGATTGCTCGTTGATGTTGTCACGGCGCACTGTGCCAATCCGCTGGCGGCTTTCGGTATTGAACAAACCGATATCGCTGATGTCATCCTGCCGGTACTCAACGCCGGCCATATGGTGAGCATGCAGGCTGCCAATTTTATTGGATTGCAAATAGGTTATTGAGCCACCACTTAATATACGCTCATCCAGCTGTTCAAACTGATCACCTTGCTCGGAGTTGCCCAGGTAGTAGGTAAAGTTGGAGAACAAATTCAGCTGGCTTTTAATGCTATAGGCATTCACCACCCATTGGCTGTTTTGCCAGTTCATCGACAAACTGTAACGGGACGAATCGCCGCCCAGGCCAGTATCCAGCGAACCAAATTCGTTAATTAGCCCACTCGCTACTGCGCGGGCCGGAATTTGGTCAGCTGAATTCCAACTGTTGTCGTACCCCATAAAGGTAACGCGCAGCAGGCTGTCATCGTTGCTATGCTGATAGCGAATCAACATGTTCTTTTTATTGATATCTTCGTCGATATCCGTCCAGGGGCCAGCATAACCCTGCCATTCAGCGCCAACGGCCAGATTGCTGTTGTCTTGTGAAAAGTTGGTTGCAGCCACTGCACGCTGATAACCGTATTCACCCAGTTCAAATTTTACAAACGGTTGTTCGAATTTAGATGTCAGCGCGAAGTTGGCACTGCCAGCCAATGAAAAATCCCCCTGAATAGCCCGGTAAGGGCCTTTTTGGTAATCGATACGCTGAATAAATTCCGGGGTGATAAAATTCAGGTCGCTATATCCTTGCCCGTGGCCATGGCTGCGCATGTTTACTGGCATGCCATCAACCAGAATACTGAAATCGGTACCGTGATCCAGGTTAAAGCCGCGAAGAAAGTACTGGTTCGCCTTACCTGAGCCGCTGTGTTGGGTAACTACCATACCGGGCACAAACTCCAGTATCTCACCCGCGCGGGATATGGGCCTGATTTCGATATCGCCATAGCCTATTACCCCTTCTGACGCAGAGATCGAATCTCCAATCAGATCGCTCTGGCGGCCATATACCACTAAGCGTTCGAAGTCCGGGCCATCGGCGAAAACGGCAGGAGAGAAAAGTAAACAAAACGGCAAAGAACTAAGTAAAAATTTCATAAAAGCAGGCAAACGGGAATTAACTAATACAGAGGATACGCGTCATCAGCACTGCTGGACGCAGCAATTGATAAATTAGGGGGTATTTAAACAGGTTTGGCCGTGAATAACACGCAGCGTATCGAGGATACACTGCGTTTAATCTGAATTTACTGTGACAGATGTTGTGCGTGGAATCGCAGGTGCTCTTCAATGAACGAAGCAATGAAGTAATAGCTGTGGTCGTAACCGTCGTGTTGACGAATTACGATGGGGTAGTCCTTTTCAGCAGCTACCGCGGCGAGTGCTGATGGCATGAGCTGTTCTTTTAAGAAACTATCGTCCAGCCCTTGATCCACCATCATCGGCAACGCGTGCTGGCTTTGCTTCATGAGCTCAACCGTGTCGTATTGTTGCCAGGCGCTTTTGTCTTCACCCAAATAGGCGGTAAAGGCTTTTTGCCCCCATGGGCATTGAGTTGGGTGGCAAATAGGACTGAATGCACTGGCTGAGCTGTAACGCTGAGGGTTTTTCAGCGCAATACTTAACGCGCCGTGGCCACCCATGGAATGCCCGCTTATCGCTCGCTGCTGCGTAACAGGGAAGTGGGCTTCAATTAGCGCTGGAAGCTCAGAAACCACGTAGTCATACATGTGATAATGTGCCGACCAGGGCGCTTGTGTGGCATTCACATAAAAACCGGCACCCTGGCCTAAATCATAGCCTTCGTCGTTGGCCACATTTTCTCCGCGCGGCGAGGTATCCGGCGCAACAATGGCTATGCCCAGTTCCGCCGCTATACGCTGAGCACCGGCTTTTTGCATAAAGTTTTCGTCGGTACAGGTGAGTCCCGACAACCAGTATAAAACAGGGACTTTAGCACCACTGCTGCACTGTGGTGGCAGGTAAATGGCAAAACGCATGGTGCAATGTGTGGTTGTTGAAGCGTGTGAGTACTGCTTATGCCACCCACCAAAGCTTTTGTTACTGCTGATGTGATCTATGGTCATGAAATCTAATCCGTGAAAAACGCGTCGCTGCCGGATGTGGGTCAAATTGGTAGCGACGCTCAGTACTAACTGTTGTAGTGAATAACGCTACGGATGCTTTTGCCTTCATGCATCAAATCAAATGCTTCGTTGATTTGCTCAAGCGGCATGGTGTGCGTTATAAAATCATCCAATTCGAACTTGCCAGCCAGATAATCTTCAACAATTTTGGGTAAGTCAGAACGGCCTTTTACACCACCAAACGCAGTGCCGCGCCATACGCGACCGGTAACTAACTGGAACGGACGGGTAGAAATTTCCTGACCCGCGCCCGCAACACCAATAATCACCGACTCGCCCCAGCCCTTGTGGCAGCATTCCAGTGCAGAACGCATCACGTTCACGTTGCCAATACACTCGAACGAGTAGTCCACACCGCCATCGGTAAGTTCTACAATAACCTCCTGAATAGGCTTGTCGTAGTCTTTGGGATTAATGCAGTCGGTGGCACCGAACTTTTTCGCAAGTTCAAACTTATCCGGGTTGAGGTCGATACCGATGATGCGAGAAGCACCTGCCATTTGTGCGCCAATCACGGCTGCCAGACCAATACCGCCCAGGCCAAAAATAGCTACTGTGCTGCCTGCTTCCACTTTGGCGGTGTTTTGCACAGCGCCCATGCCGGTGGTCACGCCACAGCCCAGTAAGCAGATTTTTTCTAATGGCGCGTCTTTGTTAACTTTTGCGACTGCAATTTCGGGTAACACTGTGTACTCAGAGAACGTAGACGTACCCATGTAGTGGAAAATCGGCTTACCGTTTATTGAAAAACGGGTGGTGCCGTCAGGCATCAGGCCCTTGCCCTGAGTGGCACGGATTTTTTGACACAAATTGGTTTTACCTGATTTACAGAATTTACACTCGCCACACTCTGGCGTGTAAAGTGGGATCACGTGATCGCCAACCTGCAACGATGTTACGCCTTCACCTACAGACTCAACTACACCACCACCTTCGTGGCCCAAAATGGCAGGAAATATTCCTTCTGGATCATCACCTGACAGTGTAAATGCGTCGGTATGGCATACACCTGTTGCAAATAACTTCACGCGCACTTCACCGGCTTTCGGTGGTGCTACCTGAACTTCTTCGATCGATAAAGGCTTACCGGCCTCCCAGGCAACGGCGGCTTTACATGTGATCACATCTGACATTCACAAAATTCCTTGATGGTGGATTAACAATTAACGTTAACAAGTGTAGTTGCGTTATTTTAAGTAACAATAGTAGTATTTGGTAAATCACTTTTACTGTTTGGTAATAATGCTGGCATGGCAAACTGGGAAGGCATAAATGAATTTGTTGCTGTGGCTGAGCTGCAAAGCTTTTCTGGCGCGGCAAAACGATTAGGGCTATCTACGGCGCAGGTGTCGCGTCAGGTGGTTAAGCTCGAAAACAGATTGGGCAGTAAATTACTGAATCGCACCACGCGTGTGGTAGCACTTACCGATACCGGCGAGACGTTTTACCGGCACTGCCAGCCGATTCTGGAAGAGTTAAATGCGGCTGAGCGCGTAATCACAGACCTGCAGGCAAAACCGTCGGGTAAATTAGTGATGACCGCACCGGTTACTTATGGCGAGCGCATCATTGCGCCTGTTATCAATGATATTGCAGCTGCGCATCCAGAATTGGAAATACACCTGAACTTAACCAATCAATTGGTTGATTTAATTCATGAAGGATACGACCTGGCGATCCGTTTGGGCTCGTTGGAAGATTCGTCTTATATAGCGCGAAGGCTGAGCAGCCGGGCCTGGCACATGGCTGCATCGCCAGGCTATCTGGCGAAGTATGGTACGCCTCACAGCATATCTGAATTGCCACAGCACCAGTGTATTCTGGGAACATCAGATAACTGGAAGATAGCCCGACAGGGAAAGACCGAGTTAGTGCGTGTAAAAGCGCGTATGCGCTGCAATAGTGGTGTAGCGGTTGTAGACGCCGCCTTAAAAGGTCTGGGTATAGTGCAATTGCCCGATTATTACGTGTCGCCCTATCTGGCGTCGGGTGAACTGGTAGAAGTCATGCCGTCATTTCAGATTGCCGATGAAGGGATATGGGCTATTTATCCTTCCAGTCGGCATCTTTCGCCCAAAGTGCGACTGGTAATTGATGCGCTGGTAGAAGCGTTAAAATAGCGATACTTCAACATCACTCTACCCTTATTTGCAAATAATAATAATTATCATTTGCAAATAAGGGTAGGCTAAGTTACATTGAGCCTGTACGTAGTTCTTAATAGAAGCCTCTTAACTCTACTAGGACTCTTTAGCAGGCTCTCATCCACTAGCCTGCTTTTTTTTGCCTGAAAAACAGTGCTATCACATCTGGATTATTTTGAGGTCGGGTCGTGTCTTTCCAGCCAGCTTCGCAAAATTGCCAGTGTGATCAGTGGTCTGTCTTTGTAAAAACCGTGCGCGCCGCCGGGCACTACGGCCAGTTCTGCGCCGGGGGTAAGGGCAATATAATCCTGCACGGTGTCGATGCGCGCCGAATCGTACTGACCAATCATAAACAAGGTTTTCAGCGGGTCTATTTGAGCCAGTAAATGGGTGGCATCATAGTGCTTTAATACGCCGGTTGAGGAAAACTCACTTGGCCCCCACATGGCGTTGTAGATCACCGGATTAAATCCATTACCCCCAACGTTTTCGTAATAATCCTGTCTGGCCTTGCTAGCCTCACCCGGCGTGTAATAGGCCGAATAGAGCTTGGTATAAGCGGCGTTGCATTCGTCACCTGCAGGTGGCGTGGCAGATTCACACTGGCGTAATGTGTCCTGTACCGATTGAGGTGCAGCTTTAACCAGCAAATTGGCGTCCATTATCCAATGTGGGGTAGAGATAAACGTGCCTCCCAGTACGGTAGAAGCCGTATGTTGAGGATATTTTGCGGTGTATTCAAGCGCCAGCGCTGAGCCCCAGCTATGTCCTACAACATGCCACTTATTGATACCCAGATGTTTGCGAATGGTGTCGATGGCATTTACAAAGCGTTCAACGCGCCAGTTGGCCGGGTCATTGGGTTGTTCAGACTTGCCGCTGTCGAGTTGGTCGTACATGATCACCATGCGCTCGTTGGCCAGTTCAGTCATGCCAGCAAAGCCATTGTGCGTGCCGCCTGGTCCACCGTGAATAAAGATCACCGGCACCGCATGTTGGTGTGCCAGGCCATTAAGCCTTACATACACTTTTCCGCCTTCAACCGGCACCATGAGTTCTTTTTCGGGTTTGGCAAAGGCGGGTGTATTTGCGTGAGTGCTAAACGCTATGCACCCTGCAAGAAGTAAGAACAAATAACGGCTGAAACAATGGCGTATCGATGTGTGCATGGGATGAACCTTAGGAATACGGCAGTAAATGGCATAGCAGTATAAGCATGTTCAGATCACGACACCAGTTGGCGATCCGATCGGCGAACCGATCGGTAAACCAGTCGGTGATCCGATCGGCAAACCAACAGGCAATAATCTGATCTGGTGCAACCCAGCCTTTACAGGCTGATTGGCTAAATGATCGGCTTATTTGGCCAAAACAAGTGCATCACGGGATTTACGTAGTATGCTTTTCAACGGCTAACTATAATACCAATTCGCTTAACGATAGCACTCACAGGTGGCTTGTTAACACTTGTTTATAAACAGGATGTGTTCACAGAAACGCACAAAAAGGAGAAACACAATGGATTTTTTCAGGAAGTCATCGATAGCATCGATTGTCCTGCTGGGCTTATTAGGGTGCAGTTCACCGGACTCCAGTGTCACTATTCAACCTGCGGACGTGGCGGCAGAACCGGCAAAGAAAGTACTCGCCGAGGATCCGTACCTTTGGCTTGAAGAGGTAGAAGGTGAGCAGGCACTTGGCTGGGTAAAAGGCCAGAATAACCGTACGCTTGCGCAATTGCAGGCTAACCCGGTGTACGCAGGTCTGGAAGCGCAGGCCCTTGATATAGTTAACTCATCTGAACGTATTCCCTACGGCAGTATCCGCAACGGAGAGGTATATAACTTTTGGCAGGACGCAACCAACGTGCGCGGCCTGTGGCGCAAAACCTCACTTGAAAGCTACGCTACTGACCAACCGGATTGGGACACTATCGTCGATTTTGACGCCCTGGCCACACTGGAAAACAAAAACTGGGTTTACAAAGGTGCAGATTGCTACACTGCCAAAGACATTGCCAATTACAAATGCCTGGTGAGTTTGTCTGACGGTGGAAAAGACGCTGTTACCGTGCGCGAATTTGATTTGTCCGCAAAGCAGTTTTTAAGCGATGGATTTACGTTGCCAGAAGCCAAATCCGGTGCAGAGTGGGTTGATTACAATACCTTGTTGGTTACTACAAACTGGGATGGCGATGGCTCAACGCTTACCGAATCGGGTTATCCGTCGGTAGTGAAACGCTGGAAACGCGGCACGCCGCTGGAACAGGCCGATACGCTGTTTACAGCGAGCAAGACCGATGTAGGTGCATTCCCATTTACCCTCGATAAAGCAGACGGCAGCAAAGTTGAAGGCGTAGTGGTAGCCCCTACGTTTTTTACCCGAGAGTACTACCTGTTCTCCGGCGCAGACGTTGTTAAGCTCCCGTTGCCAGAACAATCCGACCTGGTTGGTTTATATGAAGAACAGCTGTTCTTTACTGTGAAACAGGACTGGACAGTATCAGTAGACGGTACTGACATCCTGTTTAAATCGGGCAGTTTGTTAGCCATGCCGTTTGTTGTGAGTAGCAGTATTACGCAGGCGACAATACCAGAGGTAGTGTTTGAGCCCAATGACCGTCAGGCTATTGAAGACGTTACCATGACCAAAGGGCAAATCCTGATGACCCTAAGCGATAATGTGGTGGGTAACGTGTTTGCGATCACCAAAGGCAAATCAGGATGGGTATCAACAAAGCTCGACCTGCCCGCCAATGGCACGCTGTCAGTGTCGTTTGCCGATCCTGATGAAGATACCGTGTTTGTGAACTACGAAGGCTTCTTAACACCAGATTCGCTGATGAGCTACTCAGCGTCTACTGGCAAGGTCAGTACGCTGAAAAGTTTGCCCAGCTGGTTTGATACCGATGATTTAGTGGTTGAACAAAAACAGGTTGCGTCTAAAGATGGCACGCTTATCCCGTTCTTTGTTATTCATAAAAAGGGTATCAAACACGACGGAAATACTCCTACCTTGCTCTACGGTTATGGCGGATTTCAGGTGTCGATGCGCCCAAGCTATAACGGCTTGCGCGGTAAACTCTGGCTGGAACGCGGCGGTGCCTTTGTGCTTGCCAATATTCGTGGTGGCGGTGAATTTGGGCCTAAGTGGCATCAGGCCGGTCTGAAAACCCATCGTCAGGTGATTTATGATGACTTTATTGCAGTAGGTGAATGGCTAATCGACCACAAACTCACCTCACCTGAACATCTGGGGATTCAGGGCGGCTCTAACGGCGGTTTACTGATGGGCGTAATGCTTACTCAGCGCCCCGATTTGTGGAACGCGGTAATTGTGCAGGTGCCATTGCTGGATATGCTGCGTTATCACTTACTGCTGGCTGGCGCGAGTTGGGTAGGGGAATATGGTTCTCCTGATGTGCCTGAAGAGCGCGAGTGGTTAGAAGCAATGTCGCCTTATCACAACTTCCACGCAGCAACAGACTACCCGGAGCCCTTCTTTGTTACCTCTACCAAAGACGACCGTGTACATCCAGGGCATGCACGCAAAATGGCAAAACTGTTTGAAGCCGCCGGTAAACCATTCCTGTATTACGAGAATATCGATGGCGGGCACTCTGCGGCGGCAAACCAGCAGGAAACGGCCAGACGCGTAGCGTTAGAGTTTACTTATCTGACTGAAAAGTTAATGACCGAATAAGTTAGGGAAAAAAGACACAAGCCAGCCCAGGCGTTGATATTTACTTAGCGTCTGGGCGATGAACGTCAGATATAAAAAAAACGGCGCGTTAAGCGCCGTTCAATGAGAGAAACACATGGAAACCAGGGAGCTACAACTTATTCGTTTTCGAATAACCGGCTGCCTATTTCAATTTTACGAGGCTTCTTCGCTTCCGGGATCACTCTTTCCAGATCGACATGCAGTAAGCCATTTTCCAAATCTGCACTGAGTACTTTTACGTGGTCGCCCAACTGGAACTTGCGTTCAAAGTTGCGCTCAGATATGCCTTTATGCAGGAATTTACGTTCCTGAGCGTCTTTGGCATCAACTGTTTTAGTACTGTTGATCACCAGGGTGTTATGTTCCACCACAATGTTGATGTCATCTTTACTAAAACCGGCAATGGCCATAGTAATTCGGTATTTGTCTTCCGCCAGTAATTCAATGTTGTAAGGCGGGTAGGTGCTTTGCTTTTCAGCGCGGCTGGCAGCATCAACTAATGATGCAAGGTGGTCTGAACCAATAAAAGAACGGTAAAGTGGAGATAGATCGATAGTACGCATAGTCATATCCTTGTATAAAGCAATATGTAAAAAGTGATGCCCCGAATTCGGCGGCGGTTATTTCGGCCTTACTGTTAAGCACCGACAACTCATATATGTGACCGCCCAATCGCTTTTCAAGTAAAAAAATTAATTTTTTTTCGATAAGCGTAACAATAGCCGCGAGTAACACACATTCACATGCCAACAAATTACCTGATAAGCTAGCGTCTGTTGGCCGCGGAACTAAGCCGTATCACGGAAATACGAACGCAGGCAGTAATCGTATTCACATTCCCGCATTTTACACATTAAAAAAGAGATTTTTATGGTAGCAGTAACTTCCCGTCCTTTACGCGTGCTATGGCTTGGCGTAATGATACTTGTGATATCGGCATGTCAAACAACGCCACCACCCGCCTTTGGCCCTCAATTTGCGCAGCACAATGAAGGCTTTACTGCGGTAGTGGTTGCCTATGCGCCTGAGATGGAGGGGATTCTGGGGCGTATTGAAGCCGATCCAAATGCCAGTATTACCTCTACGGTTACTTACAAAGGTGTGAAGTATCGCTTGGGTAAATATCACGACCAGCCTATTTTAGTGTTTGCCACAGGCATGAGTATTGCGAATGCGTCGATGACCATGCAAATGGCATTAGACTATTTCCCGGTGAAGCAAGTGGTATATATGGGCATTGCGGGCGCAGTGAATCCCGCCTGGCAACCGGGCGACGTGATTGTGCCAGCGCGTTGGTATTATCACGATGAAAGCGTGTATGCGAATCCGGATCCGGCTAATCCCGGCCAGTCGGTATTGCCTGAGTACTACGCGAAGTTTATGCAGGAACAACCTGCGCGCAAAGCTGCCGACCCTCACTACCCCAACTACAAACCGTTTGCGTTTATTCATCCCGACGAAGTGCTGATCATTAAAGAGGGTATGGAAAAACCGGTTGATACCGCTTATTTTTCTGCCAGTAACCGGCTGCTATCGGCGGCAGAAAAGGCAATGAATGCCATGCCCGCGCAAATGATTCTGGACCAGCGCGAAGCCAAATTACATGTTGGCGGAAATGGTGTTACCGGCTCGGTATTTATGGACAACCGTGAATACCGCAAGTGGACCCGCGATGTATTTGAGGCGGAAGTCACTGAGATGGAATCAGCAGCGATTGGTCAGGTATGCACGGTAAACGACGTGGACTGGGTAATTATTCGTGCAATCAGCGATTTGGCCGGTGGCCAGGAAGGTGTGAATGTGGAGCATATCTACGACAAAGAAGTGTCTCGCGTAGGCGCTAACGTGCTGTTTGCCGTAATGGATGAATTGGCAAAGGCTGAGTAATGGTGATTCGATGTCGACAGCGGGCGGTTGCTTTACTCAAAGACACTGTCATTGTCGTACTCTTGGTTGGTTTGGCATTATCAGCGGTAGCCTATGCCGAGCCGCGAAAACAGGAGCTTGCGCGCAACTATGCCACGTTAGTTGGGCGCCTGGCTCTCACTGAGTCCTTGTTTGAGCGCATGTCTGAGCACTGCCATTTGGCGCTGAACTTTACCTCTCAACAAGATTCGTCTATCGACTATCATCTGCGTATGCATACGGGCATGACCTTTCAGCAATGGCAGCAACAATTCGGCGATCCCGAGCAGGCTAACGCCATGGTAGCAGACGTTTTGAACAACACGCTTAGAGACATTGGCGAATGTGAACAAAACGGTGTTCAGCAATGGTTTTCGGGGATGCAACAAAATCTGGTTGGTCCCGCCATAGAGGCGCTCACTGCATTGCCCACTATTATGGGATTACACGCTCGCGGAGTGAGTGAGCAGGAAGCACTGGCTCATTTTCGTTCAAAAGTATTGGCGTATAAAACATTAAGCGCTGCCGAAATCATTGGACTTGCAAAAGCCTTAAACACTGGCGGCTACCATTATGCACAGCTGGTATTTTTACCTACCATTGGGATTAACCACGAGAAAGCGGTAGAGCTGTTCGAATTTGCCTATCAGCAGGAGCCAAGTGCCGATAATCTTTACGCATTGGCTCAAGGTAAAGCGCACACTGATAGAAAAGCCAGTGTAATAATGTACAAGCAAGCCGCCGAAGCGGGATTATTTGAAGCGCAGCGCTGGTACGGTAACTACCAGGGGTGTCAGGGAAATAAACCCGATGCCCTGTTCTGGCTTCAAAAAGCCAAGGAAACCAACCCTGAACAAGCTGATTTCATTGAAGACTTCATTGTAGAGATTAATGAATTAGGCGAGCCAACCAATTGCCTCGACGGTTGGGTTTATTAACAGGAAATACGTATGTCTGAGCAATTTTATTCTTATCTTGTAGAGAATGGACATGGTCTTCCCCATGACCCGTTTAAAGCTATCATTGCACCGCGTCCTATTGGTTGGATAGCATCTAAGAGCCTAGATGGTGTTATGAACCTGGCGCCTTACAGTTTTTTCAATGCCTTCAATAACACGCCGCCGATTATAGGTTTTGCCAGCGTTGGCTACAAAGACAGCGTGAAAAACATAGAAGATACCGGTGAATTCTGCTGGAGCATGGCCACAAAGCCGCTGGCCGACGCGATGAACCGTACCAGTCAGCCAGTAAGTGCCGACGTGAGTGAGTTTGAATTGGCAGGACTTGATGCTGGTTCACCAACACAGGTTAATGTGCCCTTCGTGGCTGCCAGTCCGGTGTCGATGGAGTGCCGGTTAACGCAGATAGTACAGCTCAACAATACCGAAAAACAGCCGTTGGATACCTGGGTGGTGTTCGGGCAGGTGGTGGCAGTTCACATTGCTCATACCTATTTAAACGAAGGCGTTTTCCAACTGGTAGACGCGCAGCCCATCATGCGCGCGGGTGGACCGGGTGATTACTTTACCATTAGCGCTGATAACGGCTTTTTTATGGGACGTCCGGCGTAGTGTCTGCCTGCCCGTTGGGGACACACAGCTGATCCCGGCCGTTGCGCTTGGCTTTATATAATAACTCGTCAGCCTGATTGATCAGGGTTATTACTTCTGTTTGCCTGTTGGCCTGCACAGCGCCCATGCTGAAGGTAATATTGAGAGTTTGCGTGCCAATATCGACTTCGGCAACCGCTTTGCGCAAGCGTTCAAACAGCCCCTGAACGGCTGATATTTCTGTGGCGGGTAACACAAACAACCATTCTTCGCCGCCCCAACGTCCCACTGCATCATGCTGACGGATCAGCAATTTGGCCCGTTCTGCAAAGGTAGTCAGTACAATATCCCCGGCGTCATGGCCATAGGTATCGTTTACCGATTTAAAATGGTCAATATCGGCCAGTGCCAGCACGAATGGCTTATTGTTATGCAGAAACTCTTTGCGAACCTGCCCGGCATAATCCTGCACTGCCCGGCGGTTTAAAACCTGAGTGAGTCCATCGGTGTTAGCCAGATGCTCAAAGCGCTTGGCGTCTTTGTACTTGCGCACAAACAGTAAAATCACCATTGCCAGGCACAACAACGAGCATACTAAAGCCAATAAATAGATGAGCTGTTGCTGTGATTGCTTTTCTACTTTCAAACTTTGTAATTCAGACTCCTGGCGTGCCGCTTCCAGGGCTTTGGCCTGCTCGATTAATTGAAAACTGGCATATTCCCGCGCCAGTGCTTTGTTGCGGGTAACAACCTGGTTTAGCGTTTGTGCTTTCTCATAATAGCCAGTCGATGCCTGCCAGTCGTTACGCGCTTGTGCGCGATTGGCATTCATGGTGGTTAAGCTGAGTTTATCAGCGCTGGAGAGCATCCCTTCTGGCAACGCGTTTAACTGCTGGATCGCGGCTTCGCTGCTATTGTCTGAACCATGTTGGGCCTGGTACAGCCACACCGCTGTTTGCAACGTTGTTTGTCCAACCTGTTTCGCCAAATTTTGTGCCTGAGTAAAGTAAGCCGCAGCCAACTGGGGTTGATTGTCTTCTTCTGCCTGTTTACCTAACACCAGAGCAACCCTCGCCTGTAATGGTAGGCTAACAGATTGCACAGTATTGCTGCGTAGCACGCTGAGTACATCGGATAGCTGCGTTTCATCACGCGGAGCATGCCAAAGATTGATGGCCGACTGAATGGCAATGGCTGGTACCGAATGATTTAACAAGGGCGTGAGCAAATCACGCACAGACTGGAAAAAGCCAATTTTGGCATGAATATCGGCCACCGCAATTTGCGCAAAAGCCAGGGATTCGCCAGACATGTTGGGCAGAATTTCGCTGGTAAGCAGGTGTGTGAGCGCCAGCGCTTGTTTTACGTCGTCGGTGTGCAGCGAGTATTGCGCAAGCAGTTGTGTGTAAAGTGCCAACTGGTCGAGATTTTGGTTGAGTGAAAGCTGACTGAGTAAACGTTCTGCAGATGCTACCGGATCCGGGCGGGAGAAATCCTGAAGGTACAAATAAATGTCAATGGCGTCATTTAGTTGGGAAGGTGTGGTGTTGGCCGGGTCATCACAGGCGCGAGCGCTAATACTTTCTTGCAGCAACGGTATATCGTGCTCATTAATCGCCCGGTTTACGGTAATTTCCGACAGCGGCAGGGCATGCTCGCAGCGGGTTTGCGCAGACAACCCCGCACTGAACAATAGGGTAACTACACACAAACACGATGTTATTACCGCATTCACCAACACCTTACTTTCCTTTTTAGTAAATTATCGGATGGTTCTGATCACCCGAATCGTTGCCGTTGCCAGCTTCACTTCTAATAAAAACAATAACAGCGCGCAAATCAATAGTAGCATGGCTAAAATAAACAACGTGATCACCAGCAGATTTAATTTGATTTGCCACAATTCCCCGGCAAATAAACTCATGATCACGCTGCACACCATAAAAGCCGACGCGGTACAAAATCCAATTGCCCAGTTAATTAATCTTACCCTGCGCCACAACAAAATAATCTCGGTTTTGAGCCGGCTGCTTTCCTGCTCAGCGGTCAGTTTAACAATGTCTTTTTCTGCCGCGCGAACCCTATCGGTGATTCGGCCCAATCGCCCGGACATCACGTTAAGGAAGCCGGCAATACCAGCCAGTAAAAACACGGGTGCAACGGCAATTTCTATTAGGGTAGACAGAGAAGGAATCAGTGTTTCCATGGTTTTCAGGCTGGCCGTAGTTAATAAAACAGTGGAATTATGGCAATAGTGTAGCGTGATTCAATAGCAGAATCAGTATCTTATAGCCTATTGAAGTAAGATATTGCTTTTAATCATAACTGATATTGCGAGATCAAATAAAAATGATTCTCATTTATGTTCAATTTACGTATGTTTACATTTATACTCTGCGCGCAAAATCGGACACAAGGAACATACAATGACACATAAAAAACACCCACAGGGACTGGCACTGTCTCTGGGCGCTACCTCTATTGCTGCCGCGTTGGCTATCGGAAGTTCTGCTGTGTATGCACAGGAAAATGAAACCTGTGACAACACTTCTTCTGCAGAATGTGCGGCACAAAGTTCTGATGAAGCCATTGAGCTGATTAAAATTCACGGCATTCGCCATTCAATTTATCGCGTGAATAAATCAGGTGATCCTCGTCGTCTTGCTGATCTGGTAGACACTCCGCAAACCATCAGCGTATTAACCCAGGATCAAATTCAGGAATCAGGTAAAACGGATCTGCAGGAAATTCTTGCGGCTCAATCGGGTGTAACACTGGGTACCGGTGAAAACGGCAACGCGTTTGGCGACCGTTATATTATTCGTGGCCACGAAGCGCGCAGTGACGTGTTTGTCGACGGTTTGCGCGACCCGGGTATGACTACCCGCGAGAGCTTTGCTACGGAACGTGTAGAAATTACTAAAGGCCCAAGCTCAACCTTCGCTGGCCGCGGTTCATCAGGTGGTGCGGTAAACAGCATTACTAAAAAAGCCTCTACATCGTATAACTTTGGACGGGTAGATTTGAGTGCGGGTTCTGACGATTATTTCCGTGTAACCGCCGACTATAACGCTACCCTCACCGACAATGCAGCCGTGCGTATTAATGCGTTAACTGCCGACGAAACCAAACCAGGTCGTGATCGCATTGAGCGTGAGCGTGATGGTTTGCAACTGTCTGGTGTGTACGAAGCCACTGACGCATTATCGTTCATTGCCGACGTATACTACCTCGATGCCAAAGATCGCCCGGATTTAGGCAGCTACTTCGATCGCGATGCCCGTCAGCCAATTCGCGACATCGTGGTTTATGCCCAGGACGAAGACTTCCTGGAATCAGAAGTAAATACCTTCACGTTAAGAACCAACTATTGGATCACAGACGAAGTGCGTCTTTACAATGCGACGCGTACCGGCAAAACCGAGAACGGTTATATTACTACCGGTGCACGCGGCACCAATCGCGACGCATCTGATCCCGTGGCACCCGGTGCGGCAACCATAACGCTGAGTACTCACCAGGGCTGGCAGGAAGTAGATTACTTCACCACGCAATTTAACCTGTTTGTGAATCCGGTTGTGCTGGGTCAGACTCATCAGCTGGTATTTGGTTTGGAATATACCGACGAATCAGTAGATAACGGTGTGTACTCCATTGCCTACGGCAACGAGGGTAACTGTATGGTGAGCGGCCGCGGAGGTGTATCACAGGGTTACTGTGCGCTCGACGGTGACGGTAATGCAGTAGCGAATGTGGGCGGTTTAATGAACCGCAGCTTCACTAAAGACAGCACTGACGCACTGTTCGACATCGAAACCGTATCGGTATACATCATGGATACCGTTAAAGTGGCTGAAAACGTGGATGTATTTTTCGGTATTCGTCAGGATAGCTTTGATTATTCAAATGATACCACCAGCCGCAGTGGCGACCTGCTGTATCAATTCTCTGATAGCATGTACAACGGCCACCTTGGCGTAGTGTATGAAGTTGCTGAAAACGGCAACCTGTATGCCACCTATAGCACCGCAACCAATATTAACGGTGGCGAATCAGACTTAGGCGCAAACTGCGGCTACGGTGGTTTGTGTGGTGATCCTACTCAGGCAGCCGAAGCGGATCCTGAAACCGTTGAAAACATCGAACTGGGTACCAAGTGGATGGTATTCGACGAGCAGTTAATGGCAACGGCGGCTATTTTCCGCATGACCAAAGGCGACGTAATGGAAAGTGTGGGCGACAGCTACTCCACACTGGGCACCCTGAATACCGGTAAGAACCGCGTACAAGGTGCAGAATTTGGCTTGAGTGGCGACATTATTGAAGGCTTGAGTGTACAGGCATCTGCGTCGTTAATGAGTTCAAAAGTACTGGAATCATACTCTGAGAGCAACGTGGGTCTGGCGCTGAGTAACTTTGCCGATCGCAGCTATTACGTGCAACTTCGCTATCAGCCGAACGAAACGTTCGCCTTTGGTGGTGACTACAGCTACCAAAGCGAAATGTACGGCGGCCAGCCAGATACTGCAGCGGGCTATGATGCCGATGCAGGCCAGTACAGCATCGTAGTACCGTCTTATGCAGTGGTTAACTTGTTTGCCAACTACTACGTAAACGAAAAGCTGACTGTGCGTGTGAACATTGGCAACGCGTTTGACGAAGAATACTGGACTGCCGCATACCGTTCAGGCTCGTTTATGTACTTAGGCGATGGACGTAACTTCCGCGCCACCATAAACTACGAGTTCTAAGCGAACGGAGTAAAAACGGCATGGTTGTTATTGAAAATATGTTATCTGCTGAGGAAGTGGCTTTGTACCGGCAGGTGCTCAAAGAGCTTCCCTGGCAGGATGGCAAGTCTACCGCCATGGGTATGGCTGCCAGCGTAAAGCAAAACAACCAGGCCGATCCTACCGACAAACGGGTAAAGCAACTCAGCAATGAAGTGCTTGCCCGTATCGGCAGCACACCTAAACTCGTGTCTGCGGCGCTGCCGCAGCGCATTTTCCCTCCGGTATTCAACCGTTATCAGCAATCAGAAACCTACGGCTTTCACGTTGATGCTGCAGTAATGCGGATCCCTAATTCGCCTGATGTACTGCGTAGTGACGTGTCAATGACCTTGTTCTTCAGTGATCCCGACGAATACGAGGGCGGTGAACTGGTGGTTGCCACCGAATTTGGCGAGCAAAAAGTGAAATTGCCTGCCGGTTCTGCTGTAGTGTATCCGTCGAGCAGCCTGCATAAAGTTACCGCAGTAACCAAAGGCGAGCGCCTGGCGGCTATCACCTGGATGCAAAGCATGGTAGCGGATATCAGCCTGCGCAAAACCCTGTTCGACCTTGACCAAACCATTCAAATGCTGATCGCGAAACAACAAACCGACCGCGAAGAACTCGATAACCTTCACAACGTGTATCACAACCTGATTCGTCAGTTTGCGTCTGTGTAGTGGTTTGCTGTTATGCGAGAGTAATAACGACAGCTACCAACTAGTGATGACCATAAACGGACAAAGTGGCAAGGTTCACTGAAAGGATTCGTTGATAGTAGACAAAAAATAAACAAGGCCTGCAGTACAAGTAACAGCCTGCAAACTATTTGGGTATCAGGGGCATTTTACAAAAATGTAAACTGTGCGCGTAGTCCGAATACCAGGGCATTTTCTCGTTGTTTTAAATTGCCTGGATTGATGATGTACTGAATATCAGGCTGCAGGATAATTTGTTCGCCAATTGTGGCTTGGTAGGTCATCTCAATGTTGGTTTCACTGGTGGCGGACAAACCATCATAAATTTGTCCGTAGGTGCTGGTACGGGCATTGGCGATGGCAATTCCAAGCTGATCATCGGGACGCCGTGAGCTAAATTCACTCAGTGTAACACCCAGCCCCCAATAACTACCTAGCGCGTTAACGTGGGAGTCGGTGACTCCAAACCGAACAAAGCTGTTCAGTTTTGCTGCAGAATCATTAAGTTGATATTGATTACTGACTAATTGCATATTCCGGCCGGATCTGAACAGCGATTCCGGAAACACTTGAACACTTATTCTGGAATTATTTGAACACTGATTCCGGATTTATTTAGTACAGTTTTGGGCTAATTTCCGGAATCGGTGTTCAAGTACACCGGAATCA
>NZ_JBLBUE010000210.1:0-5417 GCF_047290655.1 Alteromonas sp. AMM-1
ATGAGGGTGACAGAAAATAGATCCCCAAACTGGTACCCAGCCCACACCATAAAAACAACTTAATGAACAGTAATGGCTTGTAGTGTTCGCCATGCAATGCCCATAAAAAAAACAGGCCCGCGCCGTTCAACAACAGATGATAGCCGTTGGTATGTACCAGATTACCCGACAATAAACGCCAGGTTTCCAGACTTTCCAGTGCATAGCGGTCGTAGGCCAGCAGCTCTGTGGTAGATGAACCCATGAAAAACAACAGGATCACAGTAACAAGCAATATTGCCGGACCAAGGCTAAACTGTGGTTTAAGTGGTAGCGCAACTATCATTGGAATCAATTTTTGAATCGGTAAGTGGGGCGCTATGATAACGAAAAACGAATCTGGTACCAATTAATCTGCGGTAAGTGTGTTAACCCTCGCACGCTATAGCTAATCCGATGCACAACATCAGATCGCCGCTAAGCACAATATAAAATGGAGTCCTCAATGTCAGACATTCAAATTACACGTAATAACGCTGTTACGGAAATCGTGATCAACCGACCTGAAAAGAAAAATGCGTTAACCCGCGATATGTATCAGGCAATGGGCGATGCCCTGGTTGAAGCCCACAACAGCGACACCTGCAAAGTGGTGCTAATTCGGGCCAATGGCGACATTTTTTGTGCTGGTAATGAGATCTCTGGATTTGCCAATCACGGCAATGATCCGCATCTGGCAGAAACCGTTGGTTTCATGAAAGCGTTAACCAACTGCAAAAAGCCGGTAATCGCCGAAGTTTCGGGATTAGCGGTTGGCATTGGCACAACCATGCTGTTACATTGTGATCTGGTATATTGTGCAACGGGCACTCGATTTGTATTGCCTTTCATTAACTTAGGATTAGTACCCGAGTATGCATCCAGCTATATCATTCCTCGCATGGCAGGACGCCGTCGCGCCAGTGAATGGTTAATGCTGGGCGAACCCTTTAGTGCACAGGATGCCAGCGATTTTGGCTTAGTAACAAAAATTGTAGGTCCCGATGCCTTGCGGGACACCGTTAGCGACGTTGCCAACAAACTAGCGGCCAAACCAAAATTTGCATTATTACAAACCAAAGCATTATTAAATAACGAGGCAGAAGACATCCAGCAGCACATGGACTACGAACTGGATATTTTCATTGAAGCAATGGGCACTGACGCTGCGCAGGAAGCGTTTGATGCATTTCTGCATAAGCGACCAATTAACCCGGAAAAATTCAAATAGAGGAAGATTCATTTTGAGTCGTAGTCGCACAGGTAGTTTTATTCTGGCAGGGTGTTTGGCCCTGTCTGCCAGTTTTCCATCTTTTTCTCAGCAGGCTCCGCGCGAAGCGGGCGAACCTGAAGCCGCTACGGGATACATCGAAAAGCAAGCGCTCGCCAGTAAAGAGTACATGGTTGTGGCTGCTAACCCTTATGCGTCCTGGGCAGGCAAAAACATCATAGAAAATGGCGGCAATGCCATAGACGCGGCCGTTGCCATTCAGGCCATGCTCACCTTAGTTGAACCGCAGTCTTCAGGTGTGGGTGGCGGTGCATTCATGCTGTATTGGGACAACAAAACCAAAACATTGCATACGTTCGATGGACGTGAAATGGCGCCGGCCGGTGTCAATGCCTATTGGTTTATGGAACACGGTCAGCCCATGAAATGGATTGATGCGGTAGTTGGCGGAAAATCTGTAGGTGTACCTGGCGTAATGAAAGCGCTGGAAACCGCCCATCAGCAATACGGCAAGCTTGAGTGGAAAGCACTTTTTACTGATGCCATTACTACGTCAGAAGAAGGCTTTAAGGTATCCAAGCGTCTTGAACAACTGGTTTCCATGGCTGAGCAATACCACAAAGGCATGAAATCTTTCCCGTCCACTGCCACTTATTTTTACCCCGCAGGATTACCGCTGAAAGCCGGTACCGTGAAGAAAAATCCACAGTTGGGTAAAACGCTGCGTAACATCGCCGAGCAGGGTACAGATTACATGTACAAAGGCGAACTAGCGGCCAAGATTGCCAAAGCAGTGCAAACGGCCAATATTAACCCCGGCGTACTGAATGAAGAGGATTTGGCCAATTACAAAGTGATTGAACGCCAGGCGGTATGTGGTGAATACCGCACCAAGCAGGTATGTGGAATGGCACCGCCTAGTTCAGGCGGCATCAATGTGTTCCAAATCCTTAAACTACTGGAGCGCTTTAACTTAACCGACTACGCCATAGACAGCCCTGAATTTGCTAACCTGTACACTCAGGCCAGTGCGTTAGCGTTTGCAGATCGCGAGAAGTTTATTGCAGACAGTGATTTTACTAACCTGCCATACGCAGCCTTAATTAATGAAGGTTACCTGGAACGTCGTGGTGAGTTTATTGCACCAGACAAACCATGGCGATTTGCCCGCGCAGGGGAACCATTTAGTACTCAGGTAATTGCAGGCAGTACGTTGGAGCAACCCAATACCAGTCATTTTGTGATTGTAGATAAAGCCGGTAATGCCGTTTCTATGACCACCAGTGTTGAGTTTATGTTTGGATCTGGCCTGATGGTAGAAGGCTTTTTGTTGAACAATCAGTTAACTGACTTCTCGTTTTCACCGTCTGAAAACCGCTTCCCGGTGCCAAATAGGGTTGAACCCCATAAGCGCCCGAGAAGCGCGATGAGCCCCACCATGGTTTTCGACAAAGACGGCAATCTTGAATTGCTGGTAGGCTCACCGGGCGGCAGTCGCATTGTTAGCTACGTGGCACAAACCCTCATTGGTGTAATCGATTATGGATTGGACATTCAACAGGCCATTAACCTGCCGAAAATCACCAATCGCAACGATTATACTGCGCTGGAAAAGGGCACGCCCATTGAAGCATTACAAGCGCCATTAGAAGCCTTGGGTCACAACGTAAAAATTGTTGATCTGAACAGTGGCCTGCATGGGATCCAGGTTGTGCCAAACGGTTACCTCGGTGGAGCCGATCCAAGACGGGAAGGCGTAGCCGTAGGCAGGTAAATAAACCGTTGAGTGATCTTGTATGTTAGTAAAAGCCATCTTCGGGTGGCTTTTTGCTGTGTGCATGAATATTAGCCGTATTGAAGTAAAGCAACAAATCGCTCTATGATGAACCTATTCTGTAACCACTCAGATTTTAGCTTTTGTTCTCACCAAGGCTAGGATTTTCAGGTGCATCGCTTACTGGGCAAGGTATGGCCAATTCGCTTTTTGATCATTTTGTTGTCATCAATCCGCAAAAAAGTGCGGTTACCGAACCGTGTGACGCCGGTCTATATAACAGACTGGAGCGGAATTTTAATGGTTTTACAGGTCACGAACTGGTTTCTGCTTATATCTTTACAGAGAACTGGCAATCGTGGGAGCGTCACCCCAATGGCGATGAAATTATTGTGCTGCTTAGCGGAGAAATAGATATTGTGTTACGTCAACACGATGCCGAACAACAAGTAACACTGAATAAACCGGGTACATTTACCATCATTCCGCGCAATACCTGGCATACGGCAAGCGTAAACACCCGTTGCGAAGTTTTGTTTATTACGCCAGGCGAAGGAACCGAACACTCCGAATTGTCGAGACCTTAGTTTGCTCCAGTGTTGACGTGGAGTAGAACCTGAAACCACGTATCAGCTAACGGTGAGTTCAAGTTATAGATGCAGGCATAATGCTCCTGATTTTGTTATTTAAAAGTCAGGGCCTAAAAGGGAAGTTAAATGACATGCTGAGGCTATTGGGAATAGCAGTTTTCTCTTTCACACTATTCTTCCCGAGCTATTGGGTTTTGCATTATTTTTTTGGGCCAGATTTAGGCGCGCCTATAGCCTTCGGTTTTTCCTTGGTGTTATATCCCTATTTCATTGCTAAGGTGTGGCACTATTATCCACCAATCGATGTGGTGGCCATTGATAAAGATGATGTTTTCAATCAGCAATGTATTGCTCGTGCACGCAGCGAATTGCATCGACTGGAGTCGGGTCTTAGTGAGGGCAAAAAAGATGCTTTTGTAAAGTTTGCTATTAAGTCAAATGACGGTTCAGATCACGTATGGGGTATCGCTCATAGCATGGTAGATGCTTCAGTTATTGTGACGTTGGTAAGTGAACCTGTTTACACACCTAATCCCATTGAACATCTGGATATTCGGGAGAAAATTCCTGTTTCTGACATCCAGGATTGGATGCTTATTGATAAACAGGGTAATTGTGAAGGAGGGTATACACATCTTGCCATGGTGAATGCCTATAAAAAACAGCATGGAAAAGTGCCCAAAAAATATCTTAAACATCTCCGGAACTTCGTTGACCTTCAGGAATCGGAAAGTAGGTAACAAGTGGAATTTACCCAAACCATAGCTGTAGGCGTTTGAGCGATGGAACGTATTTGGTTTTTAAAGTTCTGATAAGTGGATACAGTTTAAACAAGGAATGTAGTTATGAAACAAGTCATTTTACTCTCTGTGTTACTCTCTGTACCTGTTTTGGCTCACCAGTTGCCACTGTCTTCAGGTATAGAAACCACTTCCAATCATTCCATTAACTTTGCAAAAGGCGAGTTAATGCAAAATATCCCTAATATCATTCGCTCAATCCCAGGCATGGAGCAAATTGATGTGGCAAACGTTCCGCTGCTCAATATCAATGGAAAAAGTGCAAGTGCGTTAAGTAACGAAACGATTAACACTATCTCTTCTGCGTCGATATATCGATTTGACTACATGCAACCCAGCCCGGATTACCCAAATGGCGTATTGTTAATTTACGTAGAAGGGATATAGCAAATCCTAAATTCAGACCCTAATTCAGATAATAAGTGCACCACTTTTGATTAAATGATGAGGAAAGAGTAACTGCCTGCTGGTGGTGCTCTGTTATCGCATCGAACACGGACTTAAAAACGATATGATCTTTACAAAACGATTTATTAGCTTTGCTCTTTTATTTTTTTCATTTTCATCTGCGGCGAACAGTAAGTTTTTCCTTGAATCCGGCGTTGGTGTCGAGTACGGCGGTATTGGTGTGCAAGCTCATTTACCAACTCCTGCCATAATCTGGATCTTTATCTCGCTACGGGCTTATTTTACGCGTCAAATAAAAATAGTGAAAAATTCGGACTGGGAGTCGGCGGTAATTATTTTTTTGAGAAACATCATGCATTGTCTTCCTATATTGGAACTCTGCATATTGATTCTAATTTAAATGATTATTTTGAAGTGGAACATGATGTCAAACGCGGCGTGTCTATTGGTTACAAATATTATTTTAATGGCGCAAAAAAAAGCGGATTCACCGCTGGGATTAGCTATAACATCTATAACGGTGGAAGTTATCCTTTTATAAGTCTGGCCTATCGGTTTTATTAACTAAGTAGCCATTTTCTGCCCGACGTCCAGGC
>NZ_JBLBUE010000211.1:0-5328 GCF_047290655.1 Alteromonas sp. AMM-1
ACCTATGATGGCCTTAATATCAAATATCGGTTAGGAACGCAGGATATTCAGTTTTCGCTGGAAGGTTACTTTGGCGAATATAACGATGAATATGAAATTGCCAATTTAACCATTCAGCCTGAAATTAAAAATTTTGCGGGTTTAATCGGACACGTAAAATGGGACTATTTATCGGCTCAGATAGGTTTCCACCGGGGTGACATCAACCTGTTTATGAATGAACTAAATGGCTTAGCGGCTATTTTACAACAAGCAGGTTATCAGGATACGGCGGATTCACTGTCCACTAAAGGCAAAGTTGAGGTACTTTTTGCCAGTCTTGCTTATCACAACATGGATTATTTTGTAGAAGCTGAAATTATTAAACTACTCAGCGAACCGTTGGTGTTCCCAACACTATCAAGCGCCTACATATCAGCCGGTTTATACTTGCCGCCATTTACACTTCACAGTACTGTGGCGACATCCCATGCATCTTATCCGCAACCCGTAAATGAAATCCCCATGGGTCTTGCGCCTCAGGTAGACCAACTCGCGATGGCCTATCGTCAGGTTTATGCGGCCCTGGAAAAAGACTCGCTGGGCAGTTTTGCGGTGGGTGTTCGGTACGATTTGTCTGAAAATTTTGCACTAAAAGCGGATATTACCCGTCTCAGGGGTCGGCGTGATGAACGAAGTTTCTTTGATATCACCCACAATGAATCAGGACGCGCGGCTACCTTGTACCAATTTTCTCTGGAATGGGTGTTCTGATGCGATTATTACACTTATTCATGGCCTCCATCCTGGTGATACCTGTTTTTACACTGCAGGCGCAGCAAGACGAACATATTATTGTTATCACACAACTTGATACACAACTAAATAACGTAAACAAAACCATGTTGCGCAATTTGTATATGGGCAATCTGGGACTGGGTGACATAACTCCAATCGCGCTTGCCCCCGGGGAGTTAGCCCGTTCTGTGTTTAATGTAAGAGTAGTTGGGTTAACCGAATCGAGAATTCAGGCGTACTGGGCCCAAATGCGCTTTAGCGGCAGAAAACAACGTCCCATAGAAGCCTCTGACCCTGCCGAGGCCATACTGATGGTGCAATCAACGGTAAATACCATTGCCTACGTGCCTGCTGGAACAGTGTTGCCCAAAGACGTGAAGATCATTTTTACATCGCAGACACCACAATAGTGACCAACCAATGATGGCAAACTAATAATGGCAAACCAATAATGGCAAACCAAACCAATTGCGATTAATTCAAAAGCTAAAGGTCGATTTTGTAGCTGCCAAAATCATGTGGGATTTCATGTTTATTGTCTTTAAGTTGATCTAACGGCACGGGTTTACTAAACAAATACCCCTGAACCGTATCGCAACCTTGCTCGCATAAATAATCCCATTGCGTCTTGGTTTCAACGCCTTCGGCACATATCTTCAGGCTCAGACGTTTGGCCAAATCAATAATAGACACCGTCACTAAGCGACACCGTTCTGACGTTTCTAATTGTGTTACAAACTGCCGGTCAATTTTAAGTGTATCAATAGTAATCTGCGTGAGATAACTCAAAGACGAGTAGCCCGTGCCGAAATCGTCCAATGCTATTTTGCAGCCTAAATTATGTAGCCGTTTAAATAGCTTTTCACTGTGTTCAAAGTTATCCAGATAGGCCGATTCGGTGACTTCAAACTCAATATTGCGTGGGTTAACCTTGTATTCATTGAATGCGGAGTAAATCCAGTCAAATAAGTCGCTATGGCGTAAATCGTGTACCGATAAGTTAATAGCAACCCTGACCCTGCTGGAGAATTTGTCAGTAATTTGATGTAACTCCTCACATGCCCGTCTGATAACCCATTGTGTAATAGCGGTAATCTTTCCGGACTGCTCTGCCACTACAATAAATTCGCCAGGCATAATGTTGCCCATTTCAGGATGATGCCAGCGAATAAGGGCTTCAAACCCTACCTGTATGCCGTTGCTATCTACTTTAGGCTGGTAATACAGGCAAAACTGATTTTGCTCGATAGCATTATCGATACTGTTCGCAATCATGATCTTACGCTTATGCGACTCAGACATCTCAGGGCTGAATATGGTATACACGCCCCTTCCTCTTGCTTTGGAGCGGTACATGGCCAAATCAGCATTACTAACTAGCTGACTGAGGTCGTAACCCGCTTCCTTCGCCTTAGCAACGCCAATACTTACGCCTAATTTAAGTGACAGTCCATTGAGTTTAAAAGGTTCTGAAAACGAATTAAGTACCCGTTCCGAAACCGTGATCATATTGAGTTCTGTTGCGTCCCTGTCGGGTATGATCAGAAATTCATCACCACCGAGTCTGGCCAGAATATCGCCATCTCTTAAAATGGACTTCACCCTGTCTGCAACTTCAATCAGAATTAAATCGCCGGTCTCATGCCCCAATGAATCATTAATGCCCTTAAAGCCGTCTAAGTCAAAAAACATCAGGATCAGATCTTCATTGGATCGGCGCGCACGGGCCAGTTCAATTTTAATGGTATCCATAACAAACTGACGATTAGGCAAACCGGTGAGGCTGTCGAAATTAGCCAGGCGGGTCATGGTTACCTGCTGTTCCATTAACGTCTTAGTTTGCTGCTGATTGATACTCAACTCCTCTTCAATGGTTTCCATCAGGCGGTTTATATGGCGTCCCAACCGGCGAATTTCTGCCGTACCTTTTACTACATGTCGCGATGTGTAATCTTTGTTTTCTGTTACCGACTGCGCAAATCTCGTTACCGCATCCAGCGGTCTGAATGCCTGTCTTAACAGAGCAAAAGAAAGCAAAATAGTAGAAGTGAGTAATAACAACGCCCAGGGCATAGTTCGGAAAATCAGAGAACGGCGACTTTCGGCCAGGCTTTTATTGAGATCGAGTGCAATAAGCAGGAAACCCACCGGGAAAGCCTGTTCACCAATGCGCTCCAGACTAAAAAGTTTGCCATCAGAAATACTAATGCCCAAACTCAGCTCTGCTGGTGATAGTTTTGGATCGGGCAAGCTCTCGCTGCCTCGCCTGCCCTGCAAACCTACATAAAATTCAACTAACCGATTATCGTTGTCGAAAATACTGGCGTTAATTACATTGCGATAGGGTTCGAGGCGCAGGAGTACAACATTTAACGAAAACGTGTCCCTGGGCTCCTGCTCCATATATGGAACCAAATCGTTCGCCATGTTGCGCGTTAGCGCGAACAGGTTGTTTTGCTGAGATTCTAAAAACAGTTGCTCATGTTCAGAAACAGTGATCCATAACACGCTGGCTGATGAAGACATCACTACCACGCTTAAAATAACCACCATTGCGGTTCGTATACTACTGAACATGATTAAAAACCATATTACAAATGCTTAACCGGCCGATTGCGCGGTTAACTTAGCATGGATGTACTTACTGTGCGGAATGTAAAGTAAATCTGCAATTTTGCGAATAATATGTTCCTCCAAAGGCGCCAGTTCGTTATCTGCGTAGGCAACGTTCCATAGCCCCTGAATAACCTGTTGCTTATCCGCTTCGTTGAGCGTTTGATTCAGAACCTGAGTAAACTGCACTAAATCAACGGCTTCTTCTGAGCGTTTGCTTCCTGATGCCTGAACCAGCATCACTTCTTCATCACTTAACGAAAAGATGTCTTTCAGCATAGCAGATAGCATAGCTTGTTCACTATGATCCACCTCATTATCAGCCCTGATGACTTCATACAACAGCGCCGCTGTCGCAACCTCTACAGAATGAGCGTTTGCGGGCTCAGAAGCATTACCTGTAAACCTGGCAAGTATCGCTTTTAACATTTACTTCTCCACACTGAAAAATACGGCAAAGTGTAGACAACACAACTTTAAAAAAATGCCAATTTTCTTATTTAACCGCTGGTGGCCAGGCAATAATGTAAACCAATGACTCAGAACCCAAAAAAACGATCAAGTTGCCTCAAAACGCCAGTGTTACAATGGTCTTTCTTCCGCCCTCTTCTACTTTCACTGATTCACAAAACTCTTCCAACAGCAGCAAGCCCCTACCATAGGTGTCGCCAGGTAGTTCAGGCCTTACGTCAAGCTGATATCCATCGCCAGAATCAAAAACAGAGATAATCAGCTTTCGCTGACATGGTTCACATTTCAAACAGATTTTAACATGCCCGGATGTTAACTGCTCTAATCTTTCTGCCCGTAACCGGTAGTATTCCTCAAAGCCTTCTGCACTTTGTTTAAGTTCTGAATCCAGCTTTAACAATCCATGTTCAATCGCGTTATTCAATAGCTCTGTAATAACGGTAAACACTTCTGAACGTATCGCTTCCAGCCCCTCCAGATTGGTGAGTTTTTGTACAATAAAGTCAGCCACGTTAGTGTGTTTTAAGTGACTATTGGTGAGTACCATTTCTGTTCTAAACGGCACCAGCAGCATACTGGATGTTTCGGGTTCATTGACTACGCGAAATGGCTCGCAACGGAACATAACAATCGTAATATCATCGTTAGCCGGGTTTCCCTGCCGGTACTCATTTGCCAGCTCAACAAATCCCCGGGCTGAAGACAAACAGCGCTCTGAAAACCACTTTTCTACGCCTTCTTCGCCAATGACGCCATGAACGGGATGAGACGACTCCATCAGTCCATCTGTATAAATCAGCAAGCGATCCCCTTCGTTGGCCTCCACATACTCCACGTTGCGCTCAAATTCATTCACGGTCAAAATACCCAAAGGCATGTGCCTTGATTCTATCTTGTTAGTGATATTGCCAAGGGCATCACGCAACACCAGTCTCGGCATGCCGCCATTCCATATCGTAAAACGGGTACCGGAGGGCGATATTTCAACAATACAGGCAACACAGAACATATCGGCAGGAAGGAACTCTAGCAGTATTTTGTTTATCTCTGCGGCAATTTCCTCTACCGACAATCCTTTTTTTGCCATTGCACTGAATGCTTTAGCAACAGGTATAGCCCCTATCGCCGAAGCAAGGCCGTGACCGGTAAAGTCACCAACAAACAGATAAGCGCCTCCCACCGGGCTCTTTTCACATAACAACACATCGCCATTAAACCGGGTTTCTGGCTGGATATAGTAACTAAAATGCTTGTCGAGGGTTTCAGACTCCGCCATCGCATTGGCAAAGATGTGTTCAACAATACGGTGATTCCTTTCGACATCCTGACGGTACCAGAACAAGGATTCGTTCTTTTCCACCAGCTCAAGACTCATTAAACGAGAGCGTTCATGCGCCTTGATCTTTGCAATCAAAACGACACTGTCGAAGGGTTTTGGTACAAAATCATCGCCGCCGGCATCCAGAC
>NZ_JBLBUE010000212.1:0-5276 GCF_047290655.1 Alteromonas sp. AMM-1
AGCCTTTTAATGCCGCTCGCCTAATCGCCAGCACCTTGTATGCGCCAAGTGGTGCGGGTACAGCGTTCTCCCTCGCAACATTTGTGTGGGGGCCGATATTACTGGCCTTTGCTGACTGGATAATCGACCAGGCCAGGGCGTCAAACAGTCGCAGCATACTGTGTCTGATGCGCGAAGCAGAAGTATTCGCGCCAATTGTCGAATGGCGACTGGCACATCGACAGATTAAAGGCATCGCGGTTCACAAACTCTATGCGTCGCGTAAATCTACCTTTTGGCCTGCAATCGACGTGACGGCTGAGCAGTGGTTTGAAGATTTGGTGTATGTACTTGTCCAGCGCCGGGGATACTCAGTAAGTGATTTCTATCGCGATTTTCGACTACCGCAGGATGACATTTATCATCAGTATGAAGCCGTCGCTATTCGCGATACTGACGGCGTGTTTCATCAGGGCATGAATTTATTGAAACTGCTTACTGACAAAGCCAGAGATAACAAAGCCGCGGTTGAAGCCTATATTAATGAGCAGCGTGCGCGATTTGTGCGTTATTACGAACACCACATTGGAACACCATTGTCTGAGAGTTGTGTAGTGGATTTGGGGAACGGCGGTACCATTCCTCATCATATTGAATGTATTCTCGGCTGTCAGAGCGCGGCAAACCTGCTGTTTTACAGTTCTGAGCGCATTTACCGCTACGCACAGAAAACCCATTTCAGCACCTTTATCGGTGCCCAATCTGATAGCCGCAATGTTCGTCAGTTGTTGTCGCGTTCACCCGAGTGTATCGAGCCGTTCCTGGTAGGCGATTGTGGTACGGTGACCGGCTACAGTGACGATGCCCATGCCACACCGGTTCAGGCTGACAGGATTGAAGAGAACAGTGCAAATGTGAAGGCGTTCCTGGCCGGATTACATGCTTATTTTTCGGTACATCACCGTTATGATTTGCCAAATGCCACGGCAGACCAGGTGTTGCCTATCCTGTTTCGCTATTTACAACTGCCATGTAAACCCGAAGCTCAGCTGTTTACCGAACTGCTTCACCAGGATAATTTTGGTTCCAATCTGGCATATCCGATTATTACTGATGCCCAGTGTAAAGAAGTGGCTGAGTGGCCAATCGCTGATTTTTACCTGACGTTCAGCCAGTACCCCAAAATTAAAGTAGGTAAAATCCACTGGCCACAGGCGGTGATAACCCTGTGTGATGACAAGTTTTTGGCCCGCCAGTATGGATTGATGTCGATGGACACCGATACCGATGTGCTAAACCTGGTAGAGCGCATACTGGATCAACAGTGGCAATCCTTTTCGGTGTATGGCGCCGGATTGTTTTTCGAAAAACTGCTGCCTTATCTGAACAGATATAACCTGAATATTGAACATCTGATTGATCGAAAAGCGGATATCTCAGGGCCCTATGAAGTTGCCGGCTTTACTGTTAAACCGTTAAAACAGGCACTGGATGAAGGGTGCGGGAACATTCTTATTTCGTCTTTCGCGTTTAAGGAAGAGATCGCCCGTAATATTCACGAGCAATCTGTAGAACGTGGCCTGGGCAACCTCAATATTTTGAGTTTGTAGAACATAATTAACCGACCTACGCCGGAGCGTGAGATACCCATGAAACTGTCTGCTGATCATAGTTTGCCAATGGCACCTTACACAGATGCGCCCGTGTTCAGCGTGTTTAACGAACATGTTAAGGCATGCATGGCGAAACATTATTCCCCTGTCATGCTGGCCAATCCCAACGCGCAAGGCGACCAACATTTCTTGTGCGAGCAGCAGCATGTTGCTGATCTGTTTGGTTATCTGGAAACGTTAACCGGGCAGTGGCAAGCGCAACATGAACTGTATGTTACCGTAGCAAAGTCCGCTAACGATCAACTGGGGCAGCAAGCATTAGAAAACCTGTTTTATCAGGCCGGGTTTCATTTGGACGCCCGGGAGTGGCTGAATCGCGACTATGCAGGCTTACAGGACAACCGGGCATTTGATACGACAACCTTTCGTCGAATTAAACAAACCGGTCACCCGTTATGCACGCTGAACAACCTGTTGGCAGAGCGCGATTTGCACATGGACATGCTAAGGGAGTTCTCCTGTCGTTCAGATGCACATGTATTCCGTTATGCTTTTGCACAGCATTTTATTCGCCCCGGAGACAGGTTACTGGATTGTGCCTGTGGCCTGGGGTACGGCAGTTATCTGATGTCACTGAATGACCGCCTGAACAACATTACAGCGGTTGATATTTGTAGTGAAAGTGTGAGTTACGCCAATCAGGTGTATGGTCATGGCAAACTGCATTATGAAACGCTGGATATTGATTGTTATGCGGATACGCAGTTTGAGCCATTCGATCTGATCACGTCGTTTGAAACCATTGAACACGTAAAAGACTATCACTCATTCTTCAAACTGTGTTTGCGCAGCTTAAAACCCGATGGCCGGGTAATTGCCAGCGTGCCGTATATGTGGGTGGATGAAACCGGCAAAGATCCTAACCCCTATCATTTTCACGAGTTCGACTGGAAAAAATTTGCCGCTTTATTCGCGGAATACGGTTTTGTGATTGAGGCGCGTTATCATCAGACTGCGCCGGGTGGTTTTAAGCTAACCTCGACGCCGCGACGATTCGACAAATCCTCAGTAGACGCCGGGGAAATTGAAACAGAGTGGCTGGTAGTGGTCGCTACGCCGGATCTTACTCACCCGCTGTGGCAGTCTCAGCAATCGTTGGTGTACAGCAACCCACAATACCCTCAGGCATCATTACCTGCCTATGTGGACTTTGCAGCAGGCTATCACAATCCCTGGTTGCATCGTCAGCTGGTTCAGGTGGGGCAACGCATTGAAGATGCGGATATTCGGCGTCGCTATGTGGAGTCGCTGTTAGACAGCGGGGCAGAAGATCATTGTCTGCTATTAACTATTCAGGGTTATTCACTGGAAGCCAACCTTGCCAAAATTAATGCCTGGCTGGATACGTCTGAAACGGCATTGGAGCGGGTTGAGCGAGATACAGAACGCCATCCTTTTGCGATACGCTGGTTAGTCTCGCTGGCGTATCTGAGCGCTATCAAGTGTTATGAGCAAGGCGACTTTTTACGGGCAAAGGGATTATTTCAACGCGTACTGGATGCAAATTGCAGCGCGTTCTGCCCGGTGCTCAATGTCAAAGCAGTAGAGGCCTGCTTTGCATTGGCAAAAATTGCCCTTTACGAAGGTAAGCGTGAACAAGCCGCAGCCATACTGAATACGGGGAAACATCTGGTATTTGAAGCAACGGCGGTATTTAAACAGGCCGTTGAACAACAGCAGGATCAGATTGGCGAATTCCTGTGGTCGGAAATGGCCGAGCTTTTCGATGCTGGCGCATTACTCAATAAGATGGCGATAGCTTTGACTCATGAGCAAAGTACGTCTCACATTTTACGTCAGGCTGCTGAATGGGAGCAGAACAAACGGTTTGGCTTGTTTAACCTGGTTGAAAAGTACCGCAAGTCGTCCGATCTTACAGTGCAAGCTGACATGCAACTGGTGGCGCAATCCTTTGTCAATAAGCTGGTGGCGAAGACGATGAATTTAGCACGCCGAGACAACATCCATATTTGGGGTACCGGAGTGGTTGCGCAGAAGGTCTGTGAAGCACTGTCTAAGAAAGGTGTGAAGGTGAGTGGATTTATTGATTCACAGGCACGAGCAGGGCAGCAGTTTGCAGGTTTACCCGTTATTACCCCGGCTGACTTTGACGCTGATTCCACCGTTCAGGTTATTCTGACTTCGGTGGGCTCCTCTGCACAACTTGCCAAGCCGCTCGAAGAACAGGGTGTCGCTTGCGTGTATCTTACCTGAACATTATTGACGGTGGATAAATGAAAAAACAAAAGATTGCCGTAATCGGTACTGGCAGCAGTGCAGAGCAATACCTGAGTACGGTCGATGTATCTTGCGATTTCACTTTCTTCAATTCATCCGGACAGGGCGAGTTTCGTGGTCAGTCGGTACAGGCACTTTCTTCGCTCAGGTACGATGCTTTCGATAGCATTGTCATCGCTGTGTATGATTATGGCGAACTGCTACCACTCATTAATGGCGTGGAAAATGCCAACCTGTATTGGTTTGACGCCAAGAAGAGCGAATTGAAGAATTTAACCGATCCGTTTTTTGACAACCCTGAAGCCTGCCTGGATAACAGGAGTGTGTTAACGGTGATATACGACATGCGGGTCGCGCCGCCGACGTTCGATTTCCTGGTATTTCTGGTGAAATGCAGATTGGTTGCCAATGAGCGAAAACTAGCGCGACTTAAAGTAATTATTGCACCAGGCGACAATAATGGCTTCAGAGCCAATATTGATTTCTTCTCGGTGAGTGAGATGAACTTCCGTGTTACTCACTTACTGTTACCTCTGGTTAAACTGGTCGACCCGACTGCGGATTTACACCTTGTAGGCAATCGGGCTGAGGCAAGAAAATTATTTCAATCCGCAGAATTTTGCTATCCCGAAAATCACAACTTCGTCAATCCGGTCGCAAAACATCACTACTTCGAATTATTTCGGTTCATGGATGCTGATATTGAACATCGTATTGTCGAACCGTCAGAAATTTGTCGACGTCAGTTGATAGAATGGCTTTCTATGCACGATGTTGTTCGGGATAAGCTAGTGACTATCACATTACGGGAGTCTGACGCGCACACAGGCCGAAACAGTCAGGTTGAAATCTGGCGGGAAGTTGCCAGCAGGTTAGTTAATTCAGGATACGATGTTGTAGTGGTCCGTGATACTGCTAAAGCATTGATTCCGCTTGACTGGGACGGGGTTGTTGAATGCCCTTTGGCTGCTGTCGATGTTGAAATGAGAGCTGCGCTTTATGATCTTTCCTGGTTGAATCTGGCCATCAGCAGTGGGCCTTTGGCGCTCTGTCTGCTTATGAAGCACTGTCGATATATTTTGTTTGGCATGTATAATGCTAGTTGCACATCAAATACTTATGAACATCTCGAACGCATTGGATTTGCTAAAGACTGCGATCAAATCAAAGGTGGCGGGGATGGGCAATTTATCTGTTGGAACGACGTGACCGCAGAAAATGTACTGTCTGAGATAACACAAAAATTTGGAGTAACTATCCAATGAAAATATTAGTAACCGGCGCTTGTGGATATAAAGGTTCGGTGTTAATTCCGAAGCTGCTTGCGCAAGGCTATTCAGTCGATGCCCTGGATATACAGTGGTTTGGTAATTTTCTGCCTGAACA
>NZ_JBLBUE010000213.1:0-5271 GCF_047290655.1 Alteromonas sp. AMM-1
GGTCCTTGAGCGGGCGCGTCAGGAAAAAGCCATCTATATTTCTGGCGGTCATGGTGAAGCCTATTTACAAGCTACCGACAAACCCATTGTGCTGATTGCGGGTGGAACAGGTTTCTCCTACGCTTATTCGATTCTTATGCAATCCCTCAAAGAAGATCCTAATCGCGACATAACCTTGTATTGGGGTGGCCGCCATTTAGATGACCTGTACTATCACGACGAATTGGTTTCTTTAGCCGCTCACCACCCGCATTTCACCTTTTTGCCTGTGGTAGAGTTTGCAGAAGAAAACTGGCAGGGTCGCAAAGGCTGGGTTCATCACGCAGTACTCACCGACTATGCCGATTTATCCGGCGTTCAGGTATACATTGCCGGTCGTTTCGAGATGGCCAAAGTAGCACGTGATGATTTCTTTGCCCGCGGCCTGTTAAAAGACGATCTGTTCGGAGATGCCTACGCCTTTATTTAAACCGACAGAATCAGGTGGTTAGAATGAAAAAAATAACACTTCCACTCGCCGTTGCCACATTGTTTTGCAGTGCAACAGCATCCAGTGCTGAACTGGCTTATATCGATCAGGCGCGACTTCACGATATTGCAGACGCCATATCGGCCCAGCGCATTGAGCAGGATATTCGCACTCTGGTGGGTTTTGGTACCCGCCATACGTTGTCTGACACAACGTCAGACACACGCGGTATAGGTGCAGCTCGCCGCTGGATTAAGCAGGAATTCGACAAGATTTCCGCTGCCTGCGGCAACTGTCTGGAAGTGTATTATCAATCGGGCACCATTAGCGGTGAAAAGCGTATACCCGATGCCACCGAGGTGGTCAGCGTGATAGCCATTCAACGTGGGATTACAGACCCTGAGCGCTATGTGATCATGTCTGGCGACATCGATTCTCGCGTTTCTGACGTAATGAATGCCACATCGGATTCCCCTGGGGCAAACGACAATGCCTCCGGTGTTGCGGGCACGATTGAAGCGGCACGCGTACTCAGCCAGTACCGGTTTAACGGTAGCATTGTTTACGCCGCACTGTCGGGTGAAGAGCAAGGTCTGTTTGGCGGCAAAATCATGGCCGAACAAGCGCAAAAAGACGGCTGGCGCATTAAAGCGGTGTTGAACAACGACATGATTGGCAACATCGAGGGAATTAACGGCGTAATAAACAACACTACCGCCCGTATTTTTGCTGAAGGCACCCGCCAAACCGAAACAGAAGCAGAAGCGCGCAGTCGTCGTTTTACCGGCGGCGAAGTGGATTCACCCAGCCGCAATCTGGCGCGGTACATTGATTTGATTGCCGACCGCTACATTGAAAATCTGGATACCATGGTGATCTACCGACTCGACCGTTTTGGTCGCGGCGGCCATCATCGCCCGTTTAACGACTTAGGCTACCCGGGCGTGCGCATTATGGAAACCAATGAGAACTACAACCGTCAGCATCAGGATTTGCGTACCGAAGACGGCATTAAGTACGGTGATACCATCGACGGCGTTAACTTTGATTATGCCGCCAAGCTCACCGCGTTAAACGCCACCAGCCTGGCCAGTATGGCATGGGCGCCCAACCCACCAGTTAACGTAAGCATTAAAGGCGCGGTTCAACCGTCTACCACACTCAGTTGGAACGCACTTAACGCCGAACAGAATCCGCACCTTGCTGGCTACAAAATTTACTGGCGTTACACCGATGCCCCGCAATGGCAATTCAGTCGTTTTGTTGGCAACGTAACCAGTTTTACGCTGGACAACGTAGTGATCGACAACTATTTCTTTGGCGTAGCCAGTGTAAGTAAAGACGGATATGAAAGCCCGGTCGTGTTCCCAGGAGCCGCAGGTGCTTTTGGCGAATAGCCAGCATCCGATAACGCAGTGCGGGCGCACCAGGTAACTATGCAGCCCGCGCTGACAACACAATAAAGGTATAACAAGCACTATGACAATACGCACACTGCCGGGTCTGTTGGGTTTTATATCGGTACTGTTTGGCAGTGCCAATGCCATCGGCGCTGAGCCACTAAACCTGGTGGCAAATCCGTTGCCTACTCTGGTAGCCGAAGACAACGAACCGGCGCGGATCAATGTGCTTATTTCACAGGCATTAAAAGCCATAGAGTTGCCTGCCACCCTGCATATCGACCGCCCGGCGTTTTCGGGAAGTGGTTTGCTTACTGGCAAATACAATGGCGAGTATGCGTTTCTTTCCCTGAACGATAAACGCAGTGATTTTCTGTATTCCGACGCTTACCTGCCGGTAAATTTATATTTGGCGAGCCGGAAAAACTCTCTGGAAGACATCAGCCATTTTTCGCATATTCGGAATGGACGGGTGGCCGCTGAAAACCGTTTGGCAAATACACCGCCATTGCGCCTGATTAAAGCCGTGTCCTGGGTAAGAAACCCAACCGTTTTCGACAGTTTTAAGCAGTTGTCGGAACAACGCGCCGAATACCTGTTAGAAGACGAACTGCTGCTCAGGGAATTCAATCGCATGCTGGCTGAAAATAAAGAACTACCGCTGTATAGCACGCCTGAACCCATACTTCAGGCAAGTTTGCATCTGAGTATTCGTTCAGATACATCGAACGCTGCAGCAAAAATAAGTGCATTCAATACTTATATCAAGCTAGCACAGCAAAATGGCACCTATAATCAGGTGCTGGGGATCAGTTGGCTGGCTAAAGACGTTAACGGCGACGGTGTAGCTGATTGGATCACCAGCGCTAAGGTAGCACATACTACTTCAACCACGGATGCACTCACCAACGCGTTTTCCCTTGATACAACCGCTCCCTCTGCAGCATCGCAATTTATTGTAGACGGTGAAGTAGTGCCAGACTGGCAGGCTGTTCAGACCAAACTGGCTAATGCTCCCCAAACGGCGCGTAAGTCGTATCTTGATCACGAAGTATATAAAAACATGATGAATCGCTGGTAGCAGCGAGTTCATCATAGCGGGTACCTGAAAAGCAGTCTCTTAATCCAGTGATTTAGCAAAGCGCTTGGCTGACACCAACACCCCCAGCACGGTAAAGCCCATCAGCCATAGTGTATCTTTCCATAAATCCGACAATTCAGCACTGCGCAGTACTAACCCTCTGATCATGCGCATGAAATGTGTTGCTGGCAAGGCTTCTGAAATCCACTGCACAACCACAGGCATGCCTTCGTAAGGAAACATAAACCCCGATAGTAAAATAGAAGGGAGTAGTACAAATAACGTCATTTGCATGGCCTGAAGCTGACTTTGCGCAATGGTTGAAATGAGTAACCCCAATGTAAGACTGGCCGAAATAAACAGCAGTGAACCCAATGCAATATCGATAGGGCTACCATTTATTGGCACGTTGAACATCAGTGCGCCCAATCCCAGAACAATCGCTACCTGCAACATACCTACAAAGATATAAGGCACTATTTTGGCGATCATCAGCTCCAACGAACTCACGGGCGTAGTAATTAACAATTCCAGGTTACCGCGCTCGCGCTCTCTGACAATCGCAATGCTGGTAAACAGGATCATCGTCATACTGAGAATAATGCCCAATAATCCCGGCACAATATTTATTGCGGTGCGCCTGCTAGGGTTGTAGTAAAGCGTTATATCGAACGTTTGTGAGGTAGCCAGGGTTTGCTGTTGATTGGCCAGTTTGGGCGTTAATGTAAATGGCATGGATTGTAATGCCGTTATCGCCCCCCCAATGACGCTATCGGTACCATCCACCATCCATTGCCCCAGTACCCGACCAGTTTCAATTCGATTGTTTATATCGTGGGGCAGCACCAGTACCGCCTTTACTTCACCATTTTGAATGGCTTGTCTGGCCGTTTCCGCATCTGGCAGATAAGTCACAATATCCACAACCTGTGTTGCTTTTAGCGTATCCAGAACTGCCCTGCCTGTTGCATTGTTAGTGTTATCTACCACGGCAACCGGGATCATGCGCACGTCGGTATTGATTGCAAAACCAAATAGCGTGAGCTGAATAAGCGGGATCATCACAATCATGGCAAACGTTAACTTGTCGCGCGACAACTGCCTGAATTCTTTAAACATTACGGCGCCAATTCGCGTTGTGGACATCATTGCCTGCTTGCTCCTGTGACACTCACAAACACGTCTTCCAGCGTTGGGCGGGCCTGCGTTAACTCGGCATTCTGCAAGGCGGGAAAAGTTGCTTTCAACCAGTCTATGGGATTCGCAATGTGGTTGTATACCAACACCCTGAGTCTTACCCCTAATTGAGCAGCAGAGCGGATATGTTCATTGGCCAGCAATGTGGCTTTAAGCTGTCTTAATCCCGCGGTTTTAATTTCTACAATATTCACCCCCATTTTAGCCATCAGCTCATCCGGCGATCCATCAGCGCGCATTTGTCCGGCTTCCATAATTGCCAGCTTGTGACATCGCTCGGCTTCATCCATGTAGTGGGTGGTAACCAGAATCGTGGTGCCATTCTCAGACAAATCGAATAGTTTTTCCCAAAAGTCACGGCGATTTTCAGGATCTACCGCAGAAGTGGGCTCATCCAGAAACAGCAGACTCGGCTGATGTATAGTGGCGCACGCCAGAGATAAGCGCTGTTTCTGCCCGCCGCTCATGCCTTTTACCATTTGGTGTTGTAATTGGTCGAGCCCATAGGTTTGCATTTGATCTTTGCAGCGGGTTATCAGCATAGCGCCGGTTAGGCCATAAATTTTCCCCATAAAGCGGAGATTTTCAATTACCGTTAAATCGTCGTACAACGAGAATTTTTGCGTCATGTAGCCTATGTTTAAACGCAATTGTTCAGACTGTTCGGGAATACGGTACCCCAACACCTTTACACTGCCCGCACTGGGACTCAACAAACCGGTGAGAACCCTTATAGTGGTAGATTTGCCACACCCGTTTGGCCCTAAGAAGCCGTAGATGTTGCCTTTTTCTACCCGCAGCGTTATGTCATCAATCGCCTTGAACCCGCCAAATTGCTTGGTTATGTTCAACGCTTCAATTACATAGTTGCTCATAGCGGGTCCAACGCAACCTGAACCGGGATCCCGGCACTCAGATGTTTGTAGCGTTCGGGCAGGTCGATTTCTGCCAAATACACCAGCCGGGAACGGTCGTCCTCACTCATACTTTTGTAAGGCGTAAAAGCAGGCTCAGCAGACAGCCGTCGCAACGTCCCCTTCACAGGTTCATCGATTCCATCTATGTGTAGTTGTAACTCACTGCCCACAGCAATTTTGGCTTTATAGGGTTCTGGTAAATACACC
>NZ_JBLBUE010000214.1:0-5232 GCF_047290655.1 Alteromonas sp. AMM-1
CCTGATAGGGAGGTAGTAGAAATAGCCATTTTGCTGCACCCAAAGATGAGTAATAGATCAAAATGGGGGATCGGTGTCAAGAAAAATAAATCAGTTAATTAGGTGCGGAATGACGGTTATAAAATGTCTAAATCCGTAAATGGTACAGTTAAGTGGTTTAATGATGACAAAGGTTTTGGTTTTTTAACACCAACTGACGGTGGTAAGGATGTATTTGTACATTTCCGTTCTATCGCATCAGAAGGTTTTAAATCCCTGGTGGAAGGGCAACAGGTTCAATTCGTAATTGAGCAAGGACAGAAAGGTCCACAAGCTTCAAACGTTGTTCCTTTATAGTCCGAATTATATGTTAGAGGCTAGTTTCATCTAGCCTTTAAAGCGTTTTTAAAATAGTCCAGTCAATTTTTTCAAATCATCCCCTAAATTCCAAAAAATAAAATAAGAAAAATATGAAAAATACTCTTAATACATCCGGTATTAATGTTATGCCGCCTATTACTCAAATTTCAGTAAATAAATTTAATGTAGCTTTTGAAGATGGCAAATCTAAGCAATTTGTGAATTTGAAAAGTTCAATAGAAGCAAAAAGATTTGTTTCCTGGCTTTTATCAATTTAAACGTAAAGTTTAACTGCAAAATCGCTAGCGAAAATCATCCGAAGTTCGCCGCTCGCTAAATTAGGCTGCCTTGTGTAATTAAATGAGCGTCCGCGTATTACTATATCCATTCGCTACTTAAACGGAAAACCTCACATTCTCGGCTGAGGCGAATATCTTATTGCTGCATGAAGCGTTAGTTAAAATTGTCAATGCGCCTGATATTGGAGGGAAAAGACCTGAGCTTGTTTGATAAAGCGGGAATTTCCCCAGTTCAATAACATAGGGTTTATTACTTGCCGTCATCACAGGGCATTGAAGTTGAATTCGCGCCAGAATGCTAAAGCAACGAATGGATGACATATTTGCGTTTGGGCAAGTCAGACACAAAAAAACCGACTCGCGTCGGTTTATTGATGCACACCTAAAGTGTTTGGTACCAGAGGCCGGACTTGAACCGGCACAGTGTCACCACCGGCGGATTTTGAATCCGCTGCGTCTACCAATTTCGCCACTCTGGCACTGATAGATGTGCTTAACTACTGCTGTAGTTAGGTTGCGAATTATAACCATGTTGGGCGTACTGACAAGCGTTTTTTTTAACTATGCTTTCAACTGTTTAATAATTCACCGAAAACGCCATGGGTCTCTGAATAACCGGGGTTTTAGTGGGTCTTTACCGGTATCTGTGGCACACTGTGCACCAGGTAACAGTGGCAATATGTTTGTTAATGGCTAAGTCAAAGAAATCAAAAAAGGTCAACGCGCCTAAATCATCACCTTCGGTAACAGCTGAGTCGTCAAAGCAGCAACGGGCAGGGTTCCTGCGTCGTTTAGCGGCCATGATCTACGATACGCTGGTGGCTACTGCGGTAGGGATGTGTGCTGCCATGGTGATGATTGTATTTATGGTGGTGTCACTGAAAAATGGCCTGTTCGATATGCAAGGCTATGCTGAGCCTAATGAGTTTATTCAACACTCATTGCTGTTTACTACCATTATTCAGGTGTGGGTTGGACTTTGGATTGCGGGCTTTTTTCTGTGGTTCTGGAAGCGTGGCGGCCAAACGCTGGGCATGCGTGCCTGGCGATTACGGATCTTCAGTACCAACGAACTGCCAATGACCTGGTCACGTTTGTTACTGCGTCTCGTTGCGTCTTTAGGCGGGTTAGGTACACTTCTGGTGCTGTTTGATTTGAAAAACAAGCAATCATTACAGGATCGGGTCGCAAACACCGAAGTGCTTACCCTCACCAAAAATCAAAACGATCACAAAAGCTGGTAACGCGCCGCTTGCCGCTTTTGGGAGCTGGCTGGTTACGGGTGAGCTGCCCGGTAACTGGCTAACTCTGCTAATAACCAGGTTTTGCTTTTTACAGCCGGTTGATCAGGGCAGTGCACCATATAATAGTCGCCCGACATTTTGCTCTTGGTCGCGGCGTATTTAATGAAGTCTTCTGCCGAATCTATCTCTTCTGAATAGTAATCGTACTTCTTTTTAATGTGCTCAACGGCTTCGGTGCCGGTATGTTGTTTGCCGTTGCGTTCGTATACGCAGTTTGTGTCTTTTACAAATGCCAGCAAATGTTCGATTTCGTCGAGTGTATGTGCGTTTGCAGATGTACTCAGCATCGCTGCAAACAGCATTATCCATTTCATAAAAAAATTAGCCTTGTTTAATAAGAAATTATCGAGACAGTAAAATAGTTGCGATGCCTGCGAATAGCAGACTGGGCAGCAGCGCGCCGAGTGCCGGTGGAATATTGTAAACCAGGCTCAACGGGCCAAATACCTCATTGGTAATAAAGAAACCAAAGCCGGTTAATACGCCCATGATAATTCGCGCGCCCATGGTAACACTTCTCAGCGGACCAAAAATAAACGACAACGCCATGAGCAACATTACGCAAACGGTAATAGGTTGCAGCAGTTTGCGCCACAGAGCCAGTTCATAGCGGCTGGTGTCCTGTTCATTGTTGGTACGGTAGGTAATGTAGTCATTCAGTCCACGAATCGATAGCGCTTCAGGCTTAACTGACACGATACCTAGTTTGTCTGGCGTCAGGGTAGAGGTCCAGCGCCAGGTGGGCAGCGCTTCGGTGTCAATTTTTGCCTCGCTGAATGTAGTGTGCGTCACATTGGTAAGCGTCCAGCCATTTTGCTTGTAAAAACCGCCGCTGGCGTAGGTGGTGCTCGCCAGTTGCAGGGATTCATTAAAGCGGTAAATACTGATATCTTGCAGTGAATCCCGGCTCATTACCTGGCCAATACTCACAAAGGCATCACCGTCTTTTGCCCACACCAGTTTGTCGGAAGAGAACAGCGAACCACCGGTGATCGCCTCGGTACGCAACTCCTTGGCGCGGGACTCGCTTACCGGCGTAACCCATTCGCCCATCGCCATCACAACAATGATCATAACCACCGCGGATTTCATGGCAGATGTAATAATATTCCAGCGGCTCAATCCTGACGCCTGCATGATTACCAGTTCGCTGTTGCTTGCCAGTAACCCCATACCTATCAGGCCACCCAGCAAAACTGCCATGGGGAAGAATTGCTCCAGGTCACGCGGTAGGCTCAGCAGCACGTATACCAGCGCGGCAACCATGTCGTAATTGCCTTCGCCAATTTTACGTAATTGCTCTACAAATTTTATCAGCCCGCTTAAGCCCATTAATACCGACAAGGTAACGGCAACTGTGCCTAGCAGCGTGCGGGCAATGTACCAGTCGAGGATTTTAATCATGTCTTTAATCCCCATGTTTCATGCAACAAGTGAGTGAGTAACTGATTGTATTAGCTTTTTTTAAGTTGCACTTTTTCCAATATTTCACAGCTTTTTCCTCTAAACAATGCCGCACTTTATTCTCTAATAATTAACACATATCGAAGATTCCGATTCAAACAGTGTGCGCCGTTGTGAGATGCAATGCAGTACTTTAATTGATTAACGTTTATCTGACCAGTAGGTTTGGCATCGTGAATGTTCACTAGAAGCGATATCCAGACCGTTACTATAGCGCAGGCGGCAGTCTCCTGAAGACAAAGAGCGGACGTTCAATGATGTGATCTCTTACGTCGGACTTTGGTCAAAAGCGGTCGTAGGGCACTGCAATTGCCGATGGCTGCTTTAGTGTGTGTAGCGGACTTTTACCTCAACACCTGAGTTTTGCGGGAAGCTTGGCTGATAGAAGGCACATCGTTGTTGGTTCACTATCAATCCACATCTGGGCCTTACAACGAGAGCACTCAGCAAGGCTTGCTGTCACGGAGCAAAATCCAAGCACTTTCGGCAGCACGACTCAAACAAATCCGCCTCCGAATTTACCGGCGCGATTCAGTAAGTTTGGGGAGCGATTTCTTTTACCCCCCAACAGATAGAATAATTGTATACATCAAATTAACTGAACAGCTGAAAATAATTTAGCTCAAATCTAATCTTACGCTGACACCAGAATAACAGGGTAACTGTCAGATCAGGTCTGAGCTAGTACAAATTAACCTGTTAACACCAAGCGATTTTGTCGTACTTTAATTACCACGCGATTCTGTCGTAGTCGCTAATTACCAAGGGAAATTGACGGTTATCTTTAACCGTGTTCTTTGAATGTTTTGTTTGTGCATTTGAGGAACGCTAAGGATGATTGTGTTGAATTCCAAAGCTCAATTGACAGTTGATGTCATCGCTAAAGTGGCTGAGCGTAAAATTACGTTAGCCAATGCCGCTAAGCTCCTCAATAAATCCAGACGTACTGTTGAACGTTATTTGCAGCGTTACCGAAGCCAAGGGCTACAGTTTGTTGTTCACGGAAATACAGGCAGCGAGCCAGTTAATAAAACTCCAGATAGGCTTAAGCAGCAAGTTCAGTCGCTAATCCGCGAGAAATACTATGATCTGAACCTGTTGCACCTTGCCGAGAAGCTTGAGACTCATGAACTATTGTTGTTAAGCGCGAGACACTGCGTAAATGGGCACATGATATCCACCATGTAAAACGGGCGAAGCGCAGGCGTAGCCGTGTTCACAAACGCAGAGAGCGAATGGAAGCGCCAGGGTTAATGCTGCAAATGGACGGCAGTACACATCGTTGGTTCGGCGATAAGAAGTCGTGTTTAATCGCCATGATTGATGATGCCAACAGCGATATTCATGCCGAGTTCTTCCCGTCAGAAACGACTGAGGGATGTATGAAAGTAATGCGCTCAGTCGTTGAGAGATACGGTGTATTTAAAACCCTGTATGTTGATAAAGCAGGCATCTTTGGAGGCCCTAAGCGCTGTAACTTCTCCCAGATGCAACGGGCCTGTGAGGAGTTGGGGATTGAAATCATCTTCGCCAGTTCTCCTCAGGGTAAAGGCCGAATTGAACGCGCCTTCGATACCCTGCAAGACAGGTTGATACCGGAGTTACGACTTAACAATATTACTGATATGACGGGCGCAAATAGCTACCTCCAACACGTTTTCATTCCCCAGTTTTGGCGTAAAAACCTGGTTGTAAAATCAAGAACATCAGACACCGAATATACGCCTGTACCACGCTACACCAACCTTGATGATATCTGTATCACTAAGGTTTACCGGAAGATCCGTAACCACCATACGTTTAGCTACAGGGGAAAACTCTACTTC
>NZ_JBLBUE010000215.1:0-5195 GCF_047290655.1 Alteromonas sp. AMM-1
AATGGGTCATTCTTGTCTTTCGCACGAGCAATGAACTCAGGAATGCGATCAACCGTACCTATTTCTTCCAGCATTTGTAAACATGCTTCGTTAGCACCGCCGTGTGCAGGGCCCCACAGTGACGCAACACCTGCTGCAATACATGCATAAGGGTTTGCGCCAGAAGAACCTGCCAAACGAACAGTAGACGTAGACGCATTTTGTTCGTGGTCAGCGTGCAGTGTGAAGATACGGTCCATCGCGCGTTCTACAGCCGGGCTGATTTTGTAATCTTCAGCAGGTACTGAGAACATCATGTTCAGGAAGTTAGCTGCGTAACTTAAATCGTTACGCGGATAAACAAATGGCTGCCCGATGTTGTATTTATAGCACATAGCTACCAGGGTAGGCATTTTGGCAATTAAACGGTGGGCGCAGCGGATACGCATATCGGCATTCGATACGTCTAAATCGCTGTGATAGAAAGAAGACATCGCGCCCACAGTACCGTTTAACATCGCCATAGGGTGGGCGTCGTTGCGGAAACCGTGGAAGAACATATTAATTTGTTCGTGCACCATGGTGTGGCGCTTAATAGTGTTCTCAAATTTTTCGTATTCTTCTAAACTAGGGGCGTCGCCATGCAGAAGCATGTGACAAACCTCAAGGTAGCTTGCGTCACGCGCCAGTTCTTCGATAGGGAATCCGCGGTGTAACAATACACCTTTATCGCCGTCAATATACGTGATGGAAGACTCGCAAGATCCAGTCGCCAAAAAACCCGGGTCGTATGTGAAATAGCCGTGTTTGCCAAGGGCGCGAATGTCAATAACATCCTGTCCGGCTGTTCCGGACAAAATAGGAAGTTCTATTTCCTTGTCGCCCGCTTTCAGAATGGCTTTTTGATCTGCCATAGTTGCTCTCCTCAGAAATTTTCTTTATCAGGATGACACTCAAAATTGAGCTATCCGGTGGGAAAAGTGGCGTATTTTTACTTTATTATGCGGTATCAAGTCAATTTTATTGCTTATATTGCACATAAATATTCTAGATTGTCTGAGATTATAATGCCGAAGTCTAGCGAAAGATCAGTTTCCTGGTGTTGTCTGCGCGACCTACGACTAATGTCCTAATACCACACAAAAAATTGTAATTATACTAGGTCGTGGATATACTCTGCGTACTTGAATTTACGCGGCTATCTGTTGTGTAAATCAGGTAATAAAACATTCACAAAATGTTAACAACTCAGCGGATGAGACAATTAACTTAGTAACAATCAAAATCACTCTGTCAGGACTAATTACGAGAGTGGTTATCCCTACGGATAAAACAGGCAAAAATTGTGAAAAAGCAAAGACCAGTAAATTTAGATCTCCAAACCATCAAATTTCCTCCCTCTGCTATTTCGTCGATTCTTCATCGTGTAACAGGCGTTGCAATGTTTTTCGCATTGCTGTTTGTGATCTGGGCATGGGCCGTTTCGGTATCATCTCCAGAAGGCTTTGCTAACGTGCAGGCCATGATGGACGGATTGATCGGAAAAATCATTGCAATCGGTACTGCTTCAGCACTGACTTACCACATTCTTGGCGGTATCCGTCATGGGATTATGGACATGGGTCACTGGGAAGAGTTGGAATCTGGCAATCTCAGCGCGCAAGTTGTGATTGGCCTGTGGATTGTTCTGACATTAGTATTAGGGGTTGTACTATGGTAACGAATCAGGCAAGCATCAAGCGCAACGGCGTACAAGATTACGTATCATTGCGTGCCACCGCATTAATTATTGCGTTATACACCTTTTTTATTGCTGGTTTCTTTATCACTACCGATGAAGTGACTTTCGACGTATGGCACGGTCTGTTTTCTGGCCTGGCTATGAAAGTATTCACACTTGCTGCTTTGGTTTCCATCATGATCCACGTTCGCATTGGCCTGTGGCAGGTGCTGACCGACTACGTGAAACCAGCCGGACTGCGCGCCATCATTCAGTACGTACTGAACATTATCGCGTTTGTGTACGTAGCAGTAGGTTTGTTTGTTTTGTGGGGAGTGTAAGATGAGTTTACCCGTTCATGAATTTGACGCCGTCGTTATTGGCGCCGGCGGTGCAGGTATGCGCGCAGCACTGCAAATTTCGCAGTCTGGCAAATCCTGTGCATTATTATCTAAAGTATTTCCAACCCGTTCTCACACAGTATCCGCTCAAGGTGGTATTACCGTTGCGTTAGGTAACTCTCACGAGGACAACTGGGAATGGCACATGTATGACACTGTAAAAGGGTCAGATTACATTGGCGACCAGGACGCTATTGAATACATGTGTAAAACAGGTCCGGAAGCCATTATCGAAATGGAAAACATGGGTCTGCCATTTTCACGTTTTGAAAACGGTAAAATTTATCAGCGTCCGTTTGGTGGTCAGTCTAAAAACTTCGGTGGCGAGCAGGGCGCTCGAACTGCAGCAGCTGCCGACCGTACTGGTCACGCGTTACTTCATTTGCTGTACCAGCAAAACGTAAAAAATAAAACCAAGGTATTCAGCGAATGGTATGCACTAGATCTGGTTAAAAACCAGGATGGTGATGTTGTAGGTTGTACGGCAATTGATATTGAAACCGGTGAAGTAGTTTACTTCAAGTCTAAAGCCGTTGTGCTGGCAACTGGTGGTGCGGGTCGTATATTCGCGTCAACTACCAACGCTCACATTAACACTGGTGACGGTGTAGGTATGGCACTGCGCGCTGGCGTGTGTGTCCAGGACATGGAAATGTGGCAATTCCACCCAACGGGTATCGCAGGTGCCGGTACACTGGTAACTGAAGGTTGCCGTGGCGAAGGTGGTTACCTGTTGAATAAAGATGGTGAGCGTTTCATGGAGCGTTATGCACCAAACGCAAAAGACCTGGCTGGTCGTGACGTTGTTGCCCGTTCAATGATGACCGAAATTCGTGAAGGTCGTGGTTGTGAAGGTCCGTGGGGCACACACATTAAACTTAAGCTGGATCACCTGGGTAAAGAAGTGCTTGAGTCACGTCTGCCCGGTATTCTGGAATTGTCTCGTACGTTTGCTCACGTTGACCCGGTTAAAGAACCTATTCCGGTTATTCCAACCTGTCACTATATGATGGGTGGTATTCCAACTAACGTTGATGGACAGTGCTTAACACTGGACGAAAACGGCAAAGACAAAGTGGTTAACGGTTTGTTCGCCTGTGGTGAGATTGCCTGCGTGTCTGTACACGGTGCTAACCGTCTGGGTGGCAACTCATTACTCGACCTCGTTGTATTTGGTCGTGCGACAGGTTTGCATCTGGGTGCTAAACTTGACGAAATCGCGCCTAACCGCGAAGCGTCTGCATCTGATCTTGAAGCGGCGATGGCACGTTTCAATCGTTGGGAAAGCTCAGAAAAAGGCAAGGGTGAAGATCCGGTTCAAATTAAGAAAGACCTGCAAAAATGCATGCAGCTTAACTTCTCGGTATTCCGCGAAGGTGAAGCAATGGCTGAAGGTCTTGAGCAGCTTAAAGAGATTCGCGAGCGTCTTAAGTCTGCACGTCTTGATGACAAGAGTTCAGACTTCAATACACAACGTATCGAATGTTTAGAACTGGATAACCTGATGGAAACTGCGTACAGCACGGCTGTAGCTGCAAACTTCCGTACAGAGAGCCGTGGAGCGCACAGCCGCTTTGACTATCCGGATCGCGATGACGAGAACTGGTTATGTCACAGTGTATACAACCCGGCTACTAAAGGCATGGTTAAACGTGAAGTCAATATGGCGCCTAAGCTTCGTGAAGCCTTCCCGCCTAAAGTACGTTCATACTAAGAGGGGTTAGACGATGCAATTAAGTTTTTCGGTATACCGTTACAATCCTGAGGTAGATAACGCACCTCGCATGCAGGATTACACCCTGGAAGTGGAAGAAGGCCAGGATATGATGGTGCTGGATGCGCTGTTGTTGTTGAAAGAACAGGATCCAACGTTATCATTCCGTCGTTCTTGTCGTGAAGGTGTTTGTGGCTCAGACGGCATGAACATGAACGGTAAGAATGGTCTGGCATGTATTACACCGCTGTCTGCGCTGGGTAAAGGCAAGCTGGTAATTCGTCCATTACCGGGTCTGCCAGTGGTGCGTGACCTGGTAGTAGATATGACTCAGTTCTACACCCAGTACGAGAAAATCAAGCCGTACCTGATCAACGACGACAAGCAGCCGCCAGCAAGAGAGCATCTGCAGTCTCCGGAAGAGCGTGCTAAACTTGACGGGTTGTACGAGTGTATTCTGTGTGCTTGCTGTTCAACCTCTTGTCCTTCTTTCTGGTGGAATCCGGATAAGTTTATTGGACCTGCTGGTTTGCTGCACGCATACCGCTTCCTTATCGACAGCCGTGATACGGCTACCGATGAGCGTTTGAACGACCTGGATGATGCCTTTAGCGTATTCCGCTGTCACGGTATCATGAACTGTGTAAGTGTTTGTCCGAAAGGACTGAACCCAACGAAAGCAATCGGCCAGATTAAGTCGATGCTTTTACAACGGGCTGTTTAGCAATTTTAACTCTGATTGCCTGCGGGTAAACAGTGTGTAATGCGTAAATGGCCATCCTATTGGGGTGGCTATTTTTTTGTACAGGAGCGAGGGACACGAGTCCGTTGTTCCTATTTCATGTAATGACAACCTAGCAAGGCACAATAATGCAAGAAAGCGTGATGAAAGCGTGGTGGGACTCATCGCACATGGCGGGTGCCAATGCTGCCTATGTGGAAGCATTGTACGAAGCCTATCTGGATGACCCGCAAAGTGTCTCCGAATCATGGCGGCAAACCTTCGACGCCTTACCTAAGGTGGAAGGGGTAGAACTTGAAAGCAACCATAGCCTGATCAAAGAGCAATTCAAAAAGCTGGCTTCACTGGGGCCCATGGCCCGCGTCAGAGGATCCGTTCCCACGACGACAAGCAATCAGTCTGATGAAAAGCAGGTCAGAGTTCTCCAGTTAATCAATGCCTATCGATTCCGTGGACACCAGCACGCTAACCTTGACCCATTAGGATTATGGCATCAGGAACGAGTCAGAGATCTTGAGTTGTCTCACCACAACTTATCTGATACTGATTTCGATACCGTGTTTAACGTAGGTTCGTATGCAATTGGCAAAGAAACCATGCCATTGGGCGAGCTGTTTAAATCGTTAAACCGCACTTACT
>NZ_JBLBUE010000216.1:0-5150 GCF_047290655.1 Alteromonas sp. AMM-1
TCGACTCACTACTATGCTGGAAAATCATTCGGATACCGGTGATATCGGCACTTTTTCGTGCGGTACGGTGTCTTACCGACCAGTATTTTTCTTCCATCAAATGGATATGACCTTCGTCTGGCTCAACGGCACCAGCCAGCATTCTTGCTAACAACGATTTGCCAGACCGGTTCTGCCCTATAATGGCAATGGTTTCACCTTTGGTAACCTGCATATCAATCGGGCCAAGGGAGAATATTTCGGGTTTTTTGAGCCAGCGTTTTTTGCTGCTGTGCCGAAACACCAGGCCGCTAACGTCCAGTACCTGCTTCATATTTTCTCCATGTGCAGCGGGAAATGGCAGCTGTAGCTGTGGTCGTGGATCTTTCTTACCGCAGGCACGTTAACACAAGCGCGCTGTGCACGTGGGCAGCGAGGCCCTAAACGGCAGCCAATTGGCAAGTGTTGAAGGGTTGGAATAGTGCCTGCGAGCGTAGACAACTGAGACTTGGGCGGCAAATCTTTACTAAAACTCGGGGCGCTGTCTAACAATGCCTTGGTGTAAGGATGAAGTGGTCGCTTGCGAATTTGCTTCATTTTGCCCGATTCAACGGTTTGCCCGCAATACAGTACGGTCATGGTGTGCGACATACTCGAAATAGCCAACAAGTCGTGACTGACGAATAAAATACCCAGCGAACGGGTTTGATTCAAACGCGAAAGGAGTTTTAACACTTGTACTTTCGTGGTGGTTTCCATCCCCCGTGTCGGATCGTCCGCAATCAGCATTTTAGGCTGATTAACCAGTGCCATGGCCAGCATCAGTTTTTGGCCGATGTCGGTTGGGATCTGGTGGGGGTAAGCGCGCAGATACTGGTTGTGATCTTTAATGCCCACTTTGTGAACAGTACTGATCACGGCTCTGCGACGCTGTTGTGCGCGCTGCCAGAACCATTTTCCGTCGATCAGTTCATCCGGCAATGCTTCTTCAAGCTGTTCACCCAGCGTAACTGATGGGTCGAGCGATGCGATAGCATGCTGAAAAACCACGCCAATGTCTTTACGCAGCACTTTGCGGCGCTGCTCCACGGACATCGACAATAAATTCTCTCCATTCCAGCTCATGCGATCAGCTGTAAGGTGCCAGTTACCGGGGGTTGCACCGGCAATGGCTTGCACAATCAAACTTTTGCCAGAACCTGATTCGCCTACTAATGCGCGAATTTCCCCAGCATTTACGGTTAAGTTAATTTTATCCAGCGCTTTGATAGATTGAGCGCCATTATTAATTTCCAGGGTAAGGTTCTTAATGTCGAGTAATGGCATTAGCGATTCACCCTTTTTCTTAACGCTGACCGCAAGCCGTCACCTACAATGGTAATTGACAACACCATCAGGAAAATGGCAATGCCTGGAATGGCGATATTCCACGGCGACAGGTATCCCACATCAAGGCCTGACGCTAAAATTGCCCCTAGTTCAGGCAGCGGGGCTTGTGCGCCCAGATTGAGAAATCCCAGAGCACTGATGTCGATAACGGCCACTGACAGCGCCAACGTACCCTGTACTACCAGCATTTCAATCATGTTGGGTAAAATGGAGTAGTAGAAGAGTTGCAATCGATTTGCCCCATCCAGAGTAGAAGCCTGGATGTAGTCTTTTTTCATTTCCGCTCTCACAAATGCGCGGGTGTGGTGAATAAACTGGGGGATGAGTGCCAGTGTAATTGCCCACATGCTGTTTACCAGACCACTACCCAGAATGCCTACAATAATGATGGCAATTAACAAGGTGGGAATTGCCATAAGGGAGTCCAACAAGTGGTTTACCACGCTGGAGCGCACGCCACTTAACATACCTGCTACGGTACCAATTGAAACGCCTACCGCCATGGCTGTGATAACTACCAGCAGACTGGTGCCGAAGGTGACCCTGCACCCGTACATGATGCGCGAAAATAAATCTCTTCCCAACGCGTCGGTACCAAAAAGATGGGCGATAGAACCATTGGGATGCCAACTGGGTGACACCAGAATCGCTTCGGTATTCTGATGCATGGGATCATACGGCGTCACCAGCGGCGCAAAGAAGGCAAAGAAAACAAAAAGCATAAGAATGGCCAACCCAATCAACGCCACGTGACTGGATTTAAATTCCCGCCATGTGTGTTGCCAGGGGGAAGGACGGGTTTCGTCATCGTACAAACTAAATTGTGACACTTTCGAATTTTTCCCTGCTGGGGTCAATTAACCGGTTAAACAAATCTATCGCAATGGTAATAATGACTACCAGGGTAGATACCGCAAGCATACCAATGCGCAGTGCAGAATAATCGCGCTGATAAATCGCCTGAATCAGCCAGTTGCCAATGCCGGGCCAGGAGAACAAGGTTTCCACAATCATCGCGTTAGTAATCAACGTAGTAATTTGCATGGCCATTAACGGGAGGATTGGCAACAGCGCATTGCGAAGGACATGGCGGAAAAAAATCTGACGGTTGGTGAGTCCCCGTGCTTTGGCGGCGGTGATGTATGGCTGATTTAATACATCAATAATCGAACGTCGGGTAACGCGAATAATCGCAGCGGTAGAAATACAGGCTATCGACAATGTGGGCAGAATCAAGTGTAACAGCGCATCGCGCATGGCGAGTGATTTGTCAGGCTCGTTGGACAACAGTATGTCGATAAACAAAAATCCGGTGTGGTTGGGAATATCAAACAACAGGTTCAGTCTGCCCGAAAGCGGCAGCCAGCCAAATTGTAAACTGAAGGTCAGTATAAAGATGACAGCCAGCCAAAAAACCGGCACTGAATATACCGACACGCTAATGGAATTGATCGCAAAATCGGCATTGGTGTATGCCCTAAGCCCACTGTAACAGCCAATCGGAATACCGATAAGCACTACAATCAGCATAGCGTAAGCACTGAGCTCAACCGTGGCAGGAAGCGCATACAGAATTTCGTCTTTGAGCGGTTCTCCTGAAATAAGACTATAGCCCCAGTTGCCACTGAACAATTGTTCAAGGTAGTGCCAGAATTGAATTAAATAAGCACTGTCAAGGCGATACTGACGAACGAGTGCATCATGTTGAATGGTATTTTGCGGCGTAATCCCCGTCAGGTTGGTGATTGGATCGGCCGGAAACAGGTAAATCAGCGTGAAGGACATGGCTGACAATGCCAGCAATGTCAAAGTGAACAGAATTGTGTATCGCAGCAGAATATTAATCACGGGGTTTGCTGACTCCGCCTAATCTGACACCACCGAAAGGATTGATGATCATGCCGTTTAATTCCTTCCGGTAGGCCTGGTAGCGATAAGCATGGGCTATAGGCACTAACGGTAGTTTCTCAAAAATTAACTGATTAGCCTGCAAATATAACGCTTTTCGAGCCTCTATGTCTTCGGTTTGCAGTGCTTTATCGAGGATTTCATCATAGGCGGGATCACACCAGCGCGCGCGGTTGGTACCAGATGGAATGGCACCGCAACTCAGCAATGGTCGGTAAAAGTTGTCTGGATCACCATTGTCGGCAGACCAACCGATAAGCACTGAGTCATGGTTCCCCTCGCGAAGTAACCTTCTGAACGTCGTCCAGTCGTAACTTATTATGTTAACGTTGACTTCTATTTCCGCCAGATAGTTCTGAATCAGCTCGGCCATTTTTCTGGCATTCGGGTTATATGCCCGTTCTACCGGGATGGCCCATACATCCATGGTGAAACCCGGTGGAACCCCTGCGTTGTCTAGTAGTTTTCGGGCAAGAACCGGGTTGTAGCCGGTATCATCGGCGTCTGCCTGATAAGCCCAGCTGGCGGCTGGCAAAAGCGAACGCGCGCGCGTAGCGCTGTCGAAGTACACGGCCTCCAACAGGGTATTTTTGTCGATAGCATAGGCGAGTGCTTTGCGAACATCGGGATTGTCGAATGGTGGGCGCTCGGTATTAAAAGCCCAAAATCCGATATTAAGACCGGCTTTCTCGGCCAATACCAGGTCGTCGCGCTCGCGAATAATCTCGTGATCCACTCTGGCTGGAAACGCAATGGCGTCGCATTCGCCAGTCATCAGTTTAGCCAGTCGCAGTGAACTCTTGGGGGTGATATCGAAAATAAGTGAATCACCGTTAGGTTTGCCCCGCCAATACGATTGATTTGCCAGGTAACGAATATAATGGTCTTTTTTATAGCTCACATACTGATACGGGCCAGTGCCTACCGGCAACTCGTCAAGCTCTTCGGGAGTGCCCATCGACATCAGATAGTCAGCATATTCAGCCGAAAGGATCACTGAAAAGTCACTGGCGATGTTGGCCAGAAAGGAGCTGTCGCGCTCGTTGAGCACAATTTCTACTTCAGAAGGCGACAATGTGTGTATATCAGCAATATTCGATGCCAGACCTAAACTTTCAAAATACGGATAGTTGCCACCCGATATGTTATGAAAAGGGTGATCGGGCTGACGCCATCGATTAAACGAAAACACCACATCGGTAGCATTAAGTGTTCGACTGGGTTTGAAATACGGGGTGGAATGAAAAACCACGTCAGGACGCAAGGTAAAGCGGTATTTCAGGCCGTCTTTACTCACCGACCATTTACTGGCCAGTGACGGCTGTATGCGGCCCGTTTCGGTATCAAATTCAAGCAGGCGGTCGTAAATCTGATGAGCGGTTGCATCAGCCGTTGTGGTGGATGTATCCAGTTGCGGATTCATCGACAACGGATCGCTCTCTGAGCAATACACCAATCCTTCTTGGAATTTTTCGCTGTATTTCTGTGGAGAGCAACCAGCCAGACTACACAGACAAAGCACTGCAAGCAGTTTCCCGGCTGACGGATTGCGCATGATTAATTTTCCTCGGCCGCAGAATCAAGCAGGTTGTATTTTTTTAAATAACCGCGCAACTGGTGGTAGGTCAGGCTCAGCTTTTCGGCGGTTTTTTTCTGATTGTACTGGCTGTCTGCCAGAGCCTGCTGAATCATATTGATTTCGTAATCCTGGCTGAGCTGTTTCAGATCTAATGGATAGCCTGTGGTGGCTGGCATTAACGATGCCGGTTCAGCTAATGTCGCTGGGGCAGAAACGGGGGCAGGGGATGACTGTTGCTCTTTGTTGGCATCAGATGTCGGCTGAGCAATGCGATCCTGTGTTTTAACCCGAGCCA
>NZ_JBLBUE010000217.1:0-5088 GCF_047290655.1 Alteromonas sp. AMM-1
CGGGGCTTTTTATTTGGTGATGGCATTTATGAAGTGGTGCCCAGCTACGACGGCAAGATGGTGGGGTTTGCTCAGCATTTCAAACGAATGCAACAGGGTTTGGCACTGGTAGAAATTAACTCTGCCTTATCAGAACAGGATACAAAAGCGATCTGTCAGCGGCTGATCACGTCCAATCGAGAGGTGCTAGGCAACAATATAGGAGTGTATCTGCATGTGAGTCGTGGTGCCGATACCCGCCGTTTTCACGCCTACCCACAAGGCATTGAGCCTACTGTATTTGCCTTTGCATTTACGCTAACCGCCCCGGCGAAAGCCGATCGCACTATTCATCCCGGTGCTAAAGTTGCCATTACGGAAGATTTACGCTGGCAGCGCTGCCACATTAAATCCACGGCGTTATTAGGGAACGTGATGCATTTTCAGCAGGGATATCGCGATGGCAATGCTGAAACGATCTTGTTTAATCATGAAAAGCAGATTACCGAAGCCAGTAGCAGTAACGTGTTTATTGTAAAAAACGGTGAAGTGTTAACGCCGCCACTGGATAATCAGTTACTTCCCGGTATTACCCGGCTACTGGTGCTGGAATGTTTGAAAAGAGGCGGTATTCCCTGTCGTGAAACCACAATCACGGTAGATCAACTCTACGCCGCCGATGAAGTCTGGCTTACCAGTTCCGGTAAGGAAATATTGCCAGTAGTGCAGGTGGGCAGTCAAACGATTGGCGATGGTAAGGCTGGACCTGTTTGGGAACAAGCGTTTGCACTATACAGTAAATTGAAATTTGAACTGTAGTTCGTGCGGTTTAAGTCTTTGGGAATAAAAAAGGGAGCAGATAATTGCTCCCTTTTTTATTTATAAATCAATAATTAATCAACTGAATCGCAGTTGCCGTCTGTACATTCTCCGTACAGGTACAAGCTGTGGTGAGTGAGTTTGATTTTGTTGTCTTTCGCAATCTGTTCCTGACGCTGTTCAATTAACTCGTCTTCAAACTCAATTACCTTGCCACATTTTAGGCATACTAAATGGTCGTGATGCGCTTTGTGGCTGATTTCAAATACGGATTTTCCGCCTTCAAAATGATGGCGATTAAGAATACCTGCGTCATCAAACTGGTTTAATACGCGATACACAGTAGCAAGACCAATTTCTTCACCTTGCTCAATTAAGATTTTGTATACGTCTTCAGCGCTAATGTGTTGATTCTGAGGCTCTTGCAGGATCTGCAGGATTTTCAGTCGGGGCAAGGTAACTTTAAGGCCGGCTTTCTTTAATTCTTTATTTTGATCCATGAGGCGCCTACGTCTGCTTTAAAAATATCAGGCTATTATAGGTGAGTTAATCAGATTTAAAAGGGTTAGCTTTCAATGAAATGGACTTTATAGACAAAATAATACGAATTTGTCGGCTAAGCGATAAGATGTAAGCTATCTTTATTTAGACGTAAATAAATTGCGCTGAAATATAACGATTTTGTGCCGATAATGTAATTAAAACGTTGCAAAGGAGTGGTCTGTCCTGTTAAATCAGGCAATAACGTAACGCTGTTGATAATTAGCATAATTTAGTCTATTGACTAAGTTAGGTTGCTAATGATTACGAATACAATAATAAAGAGCAATGTGGGAATAAAGCAGGTCAACTCATGCCATTAACCGTCGTTAATAAGATAATTCTCGGATTCGCGTCTTTTGGATGCTTGTTATTAATTACCAGCATCCTCTCCTATACGGGCTTGTCCGCGATTCAATCGTCTGCCGAAGACGTCATTGAAGTAAAAATGCCAGTTCAGACGCAAATGAACGACGTTAATACTGATATTCTTACGCTGGCCACGGTCACCGCAAACGGATTTCACGAGTCTACCAAACAAGGCCTTTCAGATAGTCAGGATGCGTTTAAACGTCGCTCCGAAGCCTTCATTACCAAACTCGATAAACTGGCAAAAATGCTCGGCAGTGGCCAGGTCTCAACTCAGGCAATTGATGCAAGTCGCACTTACGTAACGGAAAGTAACGCTATGTATAATGAACTGGCGCTGCGAATCGAATTTGAACAGCGATTGCTTTCCCATCGGGATAACGTGTTAATGATTGCCGATGAAGCCAGCGCATTAATGCTGGATTTAAGTTATTTGGATACGAGCCAGCAAGGCGTCGAGACCATCATTGGTACAGGCACCAATATCGACAATAAACTGCTAACCATGAATAACGCTATCACGGATTTGTCATCCAGCTTCGACCCTGACGCGACGGCAGTTATTGTGGACGACCTCAGCTATCAAATCAGTAACCTTCAGGTAGACAAAGATTACCTGAACAGGTTGGCTGAACAAGTGGATACACAGGGTACAGTTGATAGCTTTAATGAACAATTTGATAAGTTAATGGATGCAATCAACGGTGCTGAAGGTTTGATATGGATGCAGCAGGAAAAGTTGGATCACGCGGCTAAAAGCATTGCGCATCAACAGGCTGCGCAGGTAGCACTTAAACAGGCCCTGGAGAGCATTGGTTCGTTATATGCGCAGGTGAATGACAGTACCCTTAGTGCACAGCAGAAAATTTTGGATACGGTAGTAGGTGCGTTGGTAAAAACAGCTGCCGTATTTGTTATAGGGCTGATTGCCGCTGTATTTTTAGGGGTGCTTACTACACGCAGTATTGCAAAACCGCTTGTGAAGATTAATCGCGGGTTAACACAATTAAGCCAGGGCGATTTAACGCGCAGGCTTGACCAGTCCGGTAGCGACGAATTTGCCGCGCTGTCTGCCAAAATCAATGCGCTTACAGAGAGCTTGCGAACATTGGTAGGCAATATTATTTCTCAGGAGCATCGCCTGGAAGAGGTGATTAAATCCAGCGTATCGCTTGGCGAAAAAAGCCTGCAACAGGTAGATGAACAACGCGAGCAGGTTCAGGTTACTGCCACCAACACTCAGCACGTCCGTGAGACCAGCAATAACAACCTGCAGCAAATTAACATTGCGATGGAAAAGCTACGCATTGTTGAAGAACAATCTCGCAACATTGCCAAACTAGCCGAAACTAACCGTCAGCAGGTTCTGAGCCAGGCCAGACAAGCAGAAGAATCGGCCAATGTGGTACATCGTCTTGATGAAAACAGCCGCAGTATTGGCAGTATTCTGGACGTAATTAAAACGATTGCCGAACAAACTAACTTATTGGCGTTAAACGCTGCCATTGAAGCCGCCCGAGCGGGTGAACAGGGCAGAGGGTTTGCGGTGGTAGCCGACGAAGTAAGAACACTGGCCAATCGCACGCATAATTCCACCGAAGAAATTGAGTCGATGATTGGCAACCTGCAGCGCGATGCCGCTCAGGCGGTTAAAGCCATTAATCTTGGGCGTGATCAGTCTCAACACGGAGTTAGCCTTACTGAGCAGGTTACTGAACAGGTGGCCAATATCAGTGCAATTATTAATGAACTTAGCAGTATCAATCTTGAGATTGTGAACGATACCCGCAAGCAGGATGACTTGTTAGAAGATGTGGCTGGCAGCCTGCAACGCATTGTTGAATTGGCTGAACTCAGTGCCAGTAGCACGCAAAAAGCCAATGAGTCTACGTCTCAAATTGAAGAAGAAATCTCGGATCTTAAACGGGCGGTTACGCAGTTTAAGTTATAAACTGGCGCAATATTATTGTTGCCTCATTATTAAATACCGCGTCAGTGCCAAGCCAAACTGGCGCGTTAGTACCTCATAGTAGTGCCTTAATTCCTTACTTTACTCCATTTCACATTCTGTTTTTATGTGTCTGATTTTTTTACATCTATTGTTTAAAAAATTTACACTTTGTGTTTTATTGTATTAAATACAATAGCTTGCATGATTGGCATGCAAGTTGATTAACTAGGTTGGTATTAATTGTTTATTGTGTTGTTAAGCTGGAGTTTAATATTATGAAGAAGTGGATGGGAGTGGTTGCATCGTTATTAATGGTAACTGGTCAGGCGCAGGCTAGTCTTATCAGTACGACCTTTGCATCAAATAACGGTCAGGCCGGAAATATGTTTGACGTTGTAAACTTAATAGGTGATGTTACTGTTACCGGATTAGATTTAAATCTCGACAATGGTACACATACTATTGAGGTTTATACCAAATCTGGGTCTTATAGCGGATTTGAAACTACTTCGGGTGCATGGTCTTTGATTGGCTCAAGCGCAGTGGTATCTTCTGGTGCAAATGTTGCCACGTTTTTCGATGTTGCTGACTTTGTGCTAAGTGGATTTACAACAACTGCTTTATACATAACAGCGAATAATACTGTAATGAATTATACCAATGGTACTTCGGTGGGCAGCGTATACGCAGACAATGGCGAACTACAAATTCTGCAAGGTGTAGGTAAAGGATACCTATTTGATTCAACATTCTCACCACGAATTTGGAACGGTACAATTTATTATCAACAAGGCACGATTTCTTCAGAGTCAACGCCAGCACCAGCTCCTGCAGCGTTAATGTTATTAGCTCTCGGCTTAGTAGGTATTGCTTCTTCTCGGAAGCGTGTAAACTAATCAATTTTTTGCAGTTGTGACAAAAAAGCCCGTGTAAAACGGGCTTTTTTGTATTGATTACAAGCGGTTATCAGGCTAATTCAGCCAGACACAGTTCTTCGTGTAACTGCTTGCACCAGGCGCGAACACGCTCATCAGTCAGCTCGGGCTGACGATCTTCATCGATACCTAAACCGACAAAGTGATTGTCGTCTGCCATGCCTTTGGAAGCTTCGAAATCATAACCCTCGGTAGACCACTGCCCAACCAGAATAGCCCCACGCGCTTCAACGATATCCCGAATCATGCCCATGGCATCAAGGAAATATTCTGCGTAGTCTTCCTGATCACCACAACCGAAAATGGCTACCAGCTTGTCGTTAAAATCAATTTGCTCCAGCTCCGGGAAAAAGTCATCCCAATCACACTGAGCTTCACCGTAATACCAGGTTGGAATACCAAAAATCAGTAAGTCGAACTCGGCGATTTGTTCTTTGGTGCTTTTCGCAATATCGTGAACGGCAATCAGATTCTTGCCCAACTCTTTCTGAATCA
>NZ_JBLBUE010000218.1:0-4919 GCF_047290655.1 Alteromonas sp. AMM-1
CACCGTTTTTACCTCGGCTACCACTTTTCTAGCCTTGTTGCCCATGGGTATTGCCGGTGGCGCGACGGTAAGCAGTTTTGCGTTACCCATGCTATTTGGCATTGTAATTGGAACCAGTTCATCGGTGTTTATAGCTTCTCCCATTTTGTATTATTTGGGGCGTCGCAGAGAACAGAAGGGGTTGCCACAATTGAAACCAACGGCAGAAGAAATTCAGGCCTCACTGGCGCACATTCCATAGCCATTTCCGGTATTCAGGCTGGATGCAAAACCAGCCTGAAATATCGACACTGCGTTTGACTGTACAAAAAAAGACGGGTTATGCAAAGGCATAACCCGTCTTTTTTATGCTGCCAAACAGAACCATTACAGTGCAGATTCTGCTTCACGAATAAAGCAATATAAATCGTCCTTCAACTGTACGCGTTCATTTTTCATATCATTGAGTACATCATCGGTGGTTGGCTGACCGCTTTCTTCTATTTTGCGGATATCTGAATCCAGATCGTTATAGCGGTCGAACAACTTGGCAAAATGACGGTCGTTCATTTTTAAGTGGCGAATAGTGTGCTGGTGATCAGGGAATTCGTGAACCAGATCGTGTTTTTCAATATTCATAACTGCTTTCTCAATAGTCACAGTGGTTATTCACTGTAGACATTGTAAAAAGCTACTTTAATGAATGCCTTGATTCAAATCATATTACACAACAACTCTGTGAAAATGCGTATTGCTCAGGCAACCACACGTGGTTGCTCAACCAGATAGCCACTTTCAGCCAGCCAGTTGAATCCTTCCTCCTCAGTATAAAAATGGCGAATAACATGGCTGTTATCCCGCTCATCCATCATACGGTTTAACTGATAGCTTTTAAGCGCATCTTCGCGGTAAATGCGAACGGAGTGAGTCATTTTATTTCGTACTGCCCACTTCAGCATGTCGTTAACAGGTGCTTCGCAATCGGGAGTAGACAATACCCAGTCGTCGAAAAATACAATATGAGCCCAGGACGATTGGTAAATATATTGCGCCGAGCGTTTAAATTCTTCTATAAACTGAAGGGCGGTTGATGCGTTCCAACAGCCGTAACAATGGATCACCATCACCTGATTATCCAAACGAATGGAATACTTGCCGAATACCATAACATGCCCCACGTAAACGCCTGACTTCAGTGTAGTCAGGCTTTTACGCGGTGCCATTAATCAAAAGGCTAATTTATTAACGTGATTCGTTGCGTTTACCTTTGTTTGGGCGAGATGAGCCAGACGAATTCTGGGTTGGTTTGTTTTTAACGGGGCGGTTGGTTTTGCCAAATCCGGTATGTTTGGTCATGGCCCTTTCACCACCGCGAGCTTTGGGTGCACGCTGACGCTTTTCATCCGCGCTTTCCGGTGGAACCAAATGCTGAGGGCCTCGTCCAATGAGATCTTCCCGGCCCATCTTGATCAGTGCCTGGCGAATCTGCGCAAAGTTTTTCGGATCGTGATAACGCAGCATAGCCTTGTGTAAACGGCGATGAATTTCGCCTTTTGCTGAGGTTACCGTTTCGCTGTCTTTAGACACTTTGCGCAGACTGTTTACTTCGGTGTGATATAAGGTAGTGGCCGTCGCCATAGGCGAAGGATAGAAATTCTGTACCTGATCAAGCTTAAATCGGTTCTCTTTCAGCCAAATTGCCAGTGCCAGCATGTCTTCGTCGCTGGTACCCGGGTGTGAAGCAATAAAATACGGGATCAGGTATTGTTGTTTACCGGCTTCCTCGGAATATTTATCAAACAGCTCTTTAAACCGATAGTAGGTGCCCATGCCTGGCTTCATCATTTTGCTTAGCGGGCCATCTTCGGTATGTTCCGGTGCAATTTTAAGGTAGCCGCCAACGTGGTGGAGTGCCAGTTCTTTAACGTACTCCGGGTCCTCAATGGCCAGGTCGTAGCGTACGCCCGAGGCAATCAGGATTTTCTTGATGCCGGGTAATTCACGCGCCCGGCGATACAGGTTGATTGTAGGTGTGTGATCAGTATCCATGTGCGCACAAATACTGGGGTACACACAAGACGGGCGACGGCAGGTCGCTTCTGCTTTAGGGCTTTTACAGCGCAGACGGTACATGTTAGCCGTAGGGCCGCCTAAGTCTGAAATTACGCCGGTAAATCCGGGTACTGTATCGCGGATCTGTTCAATTTCACGAATAATTGAGTCTTCAGAACGACTTTGAATAATGCGCCCTTCGTGTTCGGTAATCGAACAGAATGTACATCCGCCGAAACACCCTCGCATAATATTAATGGAGAAGCGGATCATGTCATACGCGGGGATTTTTGCCTTGCCATATGCTGGGTGCGGCACACGCTGATAAGGCAAATCGAAAACCGCGTCCATTTCTTCAGTTTCCAGCGGCATGGCCGGTGGATTTATCCAGATATGGCGGTCGCCATGGCGCTGCAACAGAGCGCGCGCGCAGCCTGGATTGGTTTCCTGATGCAAAATGCGGTTTGCATGGGCGTACAATATCTTGTTGTCCCGCACCACTTCGAATGCAGGTAACTTCACGTACACATTTTCCCAGGGTTTGCGGCGTTCCGCCGGTTGTATCACTATGGGTTTAGCTTCAACGGCGGTTTCTGCATCCGGTTTGTTTTCGTTATTGCCGTCGCAATCCGGTTCCATAATATAAGGACTGGGTATTGGATCGATTTTCCCCGGACGATCCAATGACGTTGAATCCACACCCTGCCACTCGGGCAAAGCTTGTTTTACGATAATGGCGGTGCCGCGTACATCAGTGATATCCGCAATGTTTTCACCTGCGGCCAACCGATGGGTTACCTCAATCAACGGACGTTCGGCATTACCAAACATCAGCAGGTCAGCCTTGGCATCAAATAAAACAGAACGGCGTACTTTTTCCGACCAGTAGTCGTAATGGGCAATCCTGCGTAAGCTGGCTTCAATACCACCAATAATAATGGGTACGTCTTTGTAAGCTTCCCGACACCGCTGAGAATACACGGTTACTGCGCGATCAGGGCGTTTCCCGCCTTCGTTGTTCGGCGTATAGGCATCGTCGTGACGAAGCTTTTTATCGGCAGTGTAACGGTTGATCATAGAGTCCATGTTGCCCGCGGTAACACCGTAATACAGGTTTGGCTTACCCAGCTTCATGAAATCGTTTTTATTGGTCCAATCTGGTTGCGCAATAATACCAACGCGGAAACCGTGGGCTTCTAACAGGCGGCCGATAATAGCCATGCCAAAACTGGGGTGATCAACATAGGCATCGCCGGTGACCAGAATAATGTCGCAGCTGTCCCACCCAAGCTCGTTCATTTCTGCACGTGACATAGGTAAAAACGGCGCACTGCCGTAACAATGTGCCCAGTATTTGGGGTAAGAAAACAGGCCGCGCTCAGCCTTAATAGTTGCTTGCATGGTATCGTCAGGAAAGTGAAAACCCCGCTAGTATAGCAAAGGCTGCGCCGGGGATATAGCGTTGTGGAAGGATGTATTTTTGTGGCGGCAATAAATGACGGCGAGTCCGGAAATACATCGCAGAACCGGCAGGAGTTTGCCGGTTCTGCATCACACAGTTGTGAGCATCAGGCTACGGTGTTAATGCCAATACTACCGGCTAATTTTTCCAGTAACGACTGCTGCGGGGATTGTGTCGACTCTACTACCTGATAAGTTTGAGTGGCAACGGAGTTGCTACCTTCAGCACCTTCAGTATTATGTTGACGCTGTTGAAATGCGTCGTGTTTTTTCTGTAAAAATGCTGTCAAATCAATATCATTTTCTTGCGCATACTGTTGAAGCGAGGCGGGCGCCATCGAGGCAGCCTGTTCGGCATTGAAGGTGCCAGATTGCTCCATTGCCATTATGTCCTGCATAAAGCTTTTAACCGCTTCGTCATCGCGGCTTTCGCTCATGTATGCTGATAGTTCGTCCTGGGCAGGTGGTTTTGGCGGTGGTGGCGGTTTTATCTGATTACTTGCCATTGTTTGTTCGGTTTGAAATACCGATGAAGTGGCAGATTGAATATCCATGTTGGTCTCCTAACGTGAAAGCCGCACCAACGGGAGCGGCACACATAACAGACTGCAACGTATATTCCGGACTATGTCAGTAAAGTGTAAAGTGTAAAGTGGGTGGCGCCCCATTTAAAAAGGTTTAAATAACCTGTTGCACCCATTGTGTCAGCGCCTGTTGAGGCATGGCCCCGGCCTGGCGAGCGGTCTCTTTGCCATGTTTAAAACACAGCAAACTGGGAATACTGCGAATTTGATATTGCTGGCTTACACCCGGGTTGGCCTGAGTATCTACTTTGGCAAATATGGCCCAGCCTTGCAGATTGGCTGCCACGGCATGAAACGTGGGCGCCATCATTTTGCACGGACCGCACCAGTCGGCCCAAAAATCCACAATAACAGGTACTTCACTTTTCTGTATAAAGCGCTGAAAGGTTGCATCGGTTAAATTAATGGGCGCCGAAGGGAGTAAGGCTGACTTGCATTTACCGCAAGTTGGGGAATCCTGTAGTTTAGCTTCCGGGCTGCGATTTAAAGCCTGACAAGACGGACAAACCAAGTGAACAGAAGACATAGTTAATACCTAATTCATACATTCTGTTGTATATATGGGGTAATATTGGCCGCAATCAAGTGATGGAATGAAACATGAATTACTGGCTATTTAAATCGGAACCCGATGTATTTGGCATCGACCATTTGGCAAAGCGGCCCAACCAAACCGAACCCTGGGATGGTGTGCGAAATTATCAGGCGCGAAATTTTCTGCGCGATGAGATAAAAACCGGCGATTTGCTGTTTTTTTATCATTCAAGTTGCAAAGTGGTAGGCATTGCGGGTATTGCTGAAGTGGTGAAAGACGGGTATCCGGATGCGTCACAATTTAATCCG
>NZ_JBLBUE010000219.1:0-4856 GCF_047290655.1 Alteromonas sp. AMM-1
CCATATGTTGTCAGACGGACAGCAACAGCGTGTCGCACTGGCAAGGGCTATCTTACCAGAACCTAAAGTGTTGATTGCCGATGAGCCCTTTGCCGCTCTTGACCCCACCATTCGTTCTCAAACGGTAAACCTGATATTGAAACTTCAACAGGAAATGGGCCTGGCATTCATTTTTATTTCCCACAATCTGGGGATCGTAAGACACATTGCAGACAGAGTGATTGTGATGGATGGCGGACAGATTATTGAGAGTGGAAAAACAGAGACCATCTTTCGATGGCCTCAGCATGAAACAACCAAAAAACTGGTGTTGTCGTATCAGTCTTTGATCCCGCAGCATTCGCTGCGGTGATCTGCATTTGAGTTAAATTAACCTACCAGAGCCAACAATACACCTGCGGCAACGGCTGATCCAAGTACCCCTGCTACATTGGGCCCCATGGCATGCATTAACAAAAAGTTGTGTGGGTTTGCTTCCAGGCCCACTTTATTTGCCACCCTTGCTGCCATAGGTACAGCAGACACGCCTGCCGCGCCAATCAGTGGATTAATAGAAGCGCTACTAAAGCGGTTCATTATCTTGGCCATTATTACACCTGCAGCAGTACCAATTGCAAACGCGATTGCACCTAATCCGAGGATCCCCAGTGTTTCAACGGTAAGGAACTTATCGGCAGACAGTTTTGAACCTACCGCTAAACCAAGGAAAATAGTAACAATGTTAATTAACTCATTCTGAGCCGTTTTGCTTAAGCGGTCTACTACACCACATTCTTTCATCAGGTTACCAAAGCAGAACATGCCCACTAATGGCGTCGCTGAAGGTAAAAATAAAATGGTTAGCAGTAACACACCTAACGGAAACAGAATCTTTTCTTTTCTGCTGACATGGCGCAGTTGTGCCATTTCAATTTTCCGCTCTTCCGGCGTAGTCAAAGCTTTCATAATTGGCGGCTGAATAATCGGTACCAACGCCATATAGGAATAAGCTGCTACAGCAATGGCTCCCAGTAAATCAGGAGACAACCGGGAGGCCAGGAAGATCGCCGTAGGCCCGTCTGCGCCACCAATGATGGCTATGGCCGAGGCATCTTTAAGCGTAAAATCAAATCCGGGAATGAAATTAAGTGCAATCGCCCCAAACAAGGTGGCAAAAATGCCAAATTGAGCAGCCGCCCCCAGCAATAACATACGCGGATTGGCTATGAGTGCGCCGAAATCGGTCATTGCACCAACGCCCATAAAAATGAGCAGCGGGAAAACCCCAGAATGGATACCCACTTCGTAAATGTAATACAACAATCCACCGGGTTCAGTAAATCCAGCCAGGGGAATGTTAGTCAGAACCGCACCAAAGCCAATTGGGAACAACAGCAAAGGTTCAAAGCCGTGCACAATCGCCAGATACAGTAGTAAAGCACCTACTGCCATCATAATCACCTGACCCAGCTCAAAATGCGCCAGGGCGGTGCTATCCCACAATATTGCTAATTGTTCCATGGAATTACCCTAACTCAATCAGCGGCTGTCCGCTGGTTACGCTGTCGCCGTCTTTTACCAGTACCGCAGACACTGTGCCGTCAAACGCACTTCGAATTTCTGTTTCCATTTTCATGGCTTCCAGAATAATCACCACGTCGCCATTACTGACATGCTCACCCGGACTTACCAATACTTTAAACACATTACCTGCCAGCGGCGCTTTTACGGTTTGACCGCCTGTTGATACGGGTGCAGCAGGTGCCGATGCCGCAGCAGCCACAGGCGTAATAGCGCCTAACTGGCCAGAAGCAGCTACTTCCACACTGTACACCTTGCCATCTACGCGCACATCGTAACTGGCTGGCGCACCGGCTGAAGAAGCGGTTGATGCAACCGGTGTGGGTTTAACTTCTGATTGCGCTGTTGGTGCTGGTTCAAACGCATCCGGATTACCGCGATTTTCCAGGAACTTAAGACCAATTTGCGGGAACAGTGCGTAGGTCAGTACGTCATCGATTTTGTCTTTAGCCAGTGTAATGGCTTTTTCTTTTGCCAGCGTGTCCAGCTCAGTTTCAAGCTTAGCCAACTCTGGGTCAATCAAATCCGCCGGACGACAAGTTATTGCCTCGCCACCATCCAGTACGCGTTGTTGCAATTGGGCATTTACTGGCGCAGCTGTCGCACCGTATTCACCTTTCAGTACGCCGGCTGTTTCTTTGGTAATACTCTTATAGCGCTCACCGGTAAGCACGTTCAGTACCGACTGTGTGCCAACAATTTGCGAGGTTGGAGTAACCAGTGGAATAAAACCCAAATCTTCGCGTACACGGGGAATTTCCAGCAGTACTTCGTCAAACTTGTCTTCCGCACCTTGTTCTTTAAGCTGGCTTTCCATATTGGTTAGCATACCACCAGGTACCTGTGCCAGCAGAATACGGGCGTCTACCCCTTTCAGGCTGCCTTCGAATTTTGCATATTTTTTGCGAACTTCACGGAAGTAGGCCGCAATGTCACTTAATTCAGGCAGTGACAGACCCGTATCGCGTTCTGTACCTTCCAGAATCGATACAATGGTTTCAGTTGCAGAGTGACCATAAGTCATACTCATTGAAGAAATAGCGGTATCCAGAATGTCGATACCAGCATCAATGGCTTTCTGATAAGTTGCCGTGCTCAGTCCGGTCGTTGCATGGCATTGCATTGCGATGGGTACCTGAACGGTTTTCTTCAGCTCTTTAATCAGTGTTTCACACTCATAAGGCTTTAATAAACCAGCCATGTCTTTAATACAAATGGAGTGCACACCCATGTCTTCAAGCTGCTTGGCCATATCCAGCCACAACTGCAGGTTGTGAACCGGGCTCACTGTGTAGGAAATCGTTCCCTGAGCATGTGCTCCACAGTTCACAGCGGCTTTTACTGCCGTTTCCAGATTGCGCACATCGTTCATTGCATCGAAAATACGGAATACGTCTACACCGTTGTCGTGCGCACGTTCTACAAAGCGTGTTACCACGTCGTCGGCATAATGGCGATAACCCAGCAGGTTTTGACCGCGTAGCAGCATTTGCTGTGGCGTGTTTGGCATTGCCTTCTTCAGCAAACGGATACGCTCCCACGGATCTTCGCCTAAATAACGAATACAGGAGTCGAATGTAGCCCCACCCCAGGATTCGATAGACCAATAGCCCGCCTTGTCGAGTTTTTCGGCAATGGGTAGCATATCCTCTATGCGCATTCGGGTAGCAAGCAGGGACTGATGTGCATCCCGAAGCACCAGTTCGGTAATGGCCAGTGGCTTTGACATGTGAGCTCCTAAAGTGTGTTAACGGTTAGCTTGGCGGTGTGCATGCACGGCGGCAGTAATAGCGGCAACGATATTTTTATCTTCATTTACCTGTGCTGTTCGTGCAGTCTTGGACGGTGTTCTGGTTGGCGTTTTAGGCTCCTGACCCGGAAAACGTTCACAGAACACTTTCAGTAAATTTACCGCCACGATCAATAGAGTAAGAAATACGAATACAAAGCCCATCCCTACAATGAGTAACGTCGCGGCTTCGAACAATAATTCGTTGATAGATTGTGCGGACATAAATTTTCCCGGCCAAATTTTGGAACAGAATAAGTACCACGACGGTACGTAAAACACAATACAAACACCTGTTTGAAATGCATAAAAAACCAATTAAATTGCTTTAACTGAAATATTTATTCGCTTTTATGAATAATATATTCATACAGTGATACATCCCATAGATTTCGTGAACACCAAAACCATGTTAGTAAGCAGCATCTAAAACCCCACCATACACATAAACATAATTTATTTGCCACATAAACATGAGTGATAATACCATTTATACAGACGATTCATCCCACTCAAAAACGTCGTTAATACCTACGTTAAACTCCCTTGCAATCCGAAATGCGGTTTCCAAAGAGGGAGAATAACGCCTCTGTTCAATAGCAGCGACAGTCTGACGCGTTACACCTACAGCTTCCCCCAACTGTGACTGTGTCATTTCACCGTGGCGTTCTCTGAGCGTCTTTATACAATTTGATATCGGAAGTAGCTTAGCCATCAGAACAACGCACTCCGATGCAACACAATGCGATAAACATAGTCCACGATAGCTGAAAGCGCTGTACTCCCGAGCACCATATAAAACAACAGATCACCATCGTTCCAGTGCAAATAGTTCAATAAGGCCGACACAACACCAATGCCAATAACCCAACCCGACGTATAGCCAGAGCGACGCTCGATGTCTATCTCTCGCTCATCGGCTGGTGTGGACGCTTGTTTGGGTGAACGAATGCTTATGACAATCTGCCCAACAACCACTATTACGACCAGCATTAATGTATAGGATGAAATCATCGATAAGCTGGGTGACACAAGGCTCCCGGCTGCAACAGAAGCTTCGTACACAGACCAGCTACACATACCCGTTGTAACAATTAGCGCCAAGGCCATGATCCAGGCTGACTTTTCCTGAAATGACATAATGTTCTCCATGTTAAGTATTTTTGACATGGTCATTATTTGCGCACTACCAGTCAATGTCAAAAATTTTTAACATGCCAAACTGTTAGCAAATATGTCGAACCGCATTCACGATAGAAAATTTGCCCGGAGAATGTCGTGATCCAGGTCATAAGGAGACCCTTTTGGTGAACAGATAAGTAACAACCGCTATGCAGGTGATATTACACATAGTGCTGAATGACACGCCAAGGATGGCGAAGCTGGTATTGAATTAGTATAAGCGTCAGAAACAAAAAAGCCCGTTCGCATTGAACGGGCTTTTGGAATGTGGCGCGTGTGGAAGGATTCGAACCTCCGACCGCCTGGTTCGTAGCCAGGTACTCTA
>NZ_JBLBUE010000022.1:0-41652 GCF_047290655.1 Alteromonas sp. AMM-1
AGTTTGCCACTCACAATGCCTACACCGCGTCGGTTATTATTGAGCTGGCCGGTGACGATAAGCAAGGTTTTGAATTCCAGTGCCTGCATGGCATGGGCGATACGCTGTACGACCAGGTCGTGTCAGAAGAACACATTCAGTGTCGTGTGTATGCCCCGGTGGGTGTACACGAAGATTTGCTGGCCTATCTGGTACGCCGGTTGTTGGAAAATGGTGCAAATTCATCATTCGTGAATGCCATTGTAGATGACAGCAAGCCGGTAGAAGCGTTATTGGAAGACCCGGTAGAGAAAACCCAGCGATTAACGTACCGTTACAACAAACAAATTCAGCAGTCTTCTGACCTGTATGCGCCCGAGCGGATTAATTCCAAAGGGTTGGATGTGACTGATCTCAACACAGTGGGTAACCTTAAATACAGCTTATCGCGTTGGGCCGAGCATTATCGTATCGATGCTTCAGCACTGCCAGAACAGGCCGTAGCCGTGTTAAACCCGGCAAACCATAACGATGTAGTAGGGTATCACCACTACACCAGTGAAGCCGGCATCCGGGCCGCGTTAGATAAAGCTGATAGCGGTTTTGCAGCCTGGTCATCGCGCTCCATGAGCGAACGCGCTCTGTTGCTGAATCAGTTTGCCGATGCGTTAGAGCGCCACACCGACGAACTGATCGCGTTGTGTATCCGGGAAGCCGGTAAGGTAACGCAAGACTCAGTAGATGAAATTCGCGAAGCGGTGGATTTCTGCCGTTATTACGCTGCCCGTGCGGTCGAGTTGGGACAAGACGATCGCCTGGTGCCGCGCGGAGTCGTGCTGTGTATCAGCCCGTGGAACTTCCCGCTGGCAATTTTCCTGGGGCAGGTTGTTGCTGCACTGGTAACCGGTAACACGGTGGTTGCCAAACCTGCTGAGCAAACCAGTATTATCGCTGTGCGTGCAGTGGAAATAATGCGCGCCGTAGGGTTACCGGAAGATGCGCTGCAACTGGTTGTTGCAAAAGGGTCGGATGTGGGCAGCGTATTATTGCCCGATGAACGTGTGAAAGCGGTCATGTTTACCGGATCTACGCAAACCGGTACGTATATTTCCAAAGTGCTTGCACAACGGGGTGGGGAGCAAGTGCCGCTGATTGCCGAAACCGGTGGTCAGAACTGCATGATTGTTGACTCCACGGCGTTACCCGAGCAAGTAATTGATGATGTTATCCATTCCGGCTTCCAAAGTGCCGGGCAGCGTTGTTCTGCCCTGCGCGTGTTATTTGTGCAGGAAGATATCGCCGAAACCATCATCAGCATGTTAACCGGGGCGATGAAAGAACTACAGATTGGCAATCCAGCATGGTTAAGCACTGATGTAGGCCCGGTTATTGATCAAAAAGCGCTCAAATCGCTGAAAGAGCACGAAGTGTACATGCAGCAAAATGGCAAGTTGTTGTATCAGTCTGCTATTCCTGAGGAATGTGCAACCGGTACATTCTTCCCACCAACCTTATACGAAATCCGTGATTTGAGCGTGCTTACCCGCGAAGTGTTTGGTCCGGTTGTCCATGTTGTGCGTTACAAAGCCAAGCAGTTGAACGATGTGCTGGCCCAAATAAACGGTACCGGATTTGGCCTGACCATGGGGATTCACTCCCGTATTGAAGAGCGGGCCAACGAGTTGGCAGCGCGTTGCCGGGTAGGCAACGTGTATGTTAACCGCAATATGATTGGTGCGATTGTGGGCGTGCAACCGTTTGGTGGTCGCGGCTTGTCTGGCACGGGGCCAAAAGCGGGTGGTCCGAACTATCTGCCGCGACTAATGATGGAAAAAGCCACGCCAAAGCCAACCCGCTTAGCTGGCGATGTAAGTCCGGATTTGGCTCTTACGGGGACGCCTGAACAAGCCAAACAAGCTGCGGAAATCATGCGCAGCGCCTGTGAGGTTGAAGAGCTGTGGAGACATACTCCACTGAACGAGCGTATATCCAAAGTACGTCAATTGCTGGCCAAACTGGCTACCGTTGACAGCGTTGAGGAATTGGCTGACGATCTCAACCGTACGCTGGCTTCCGCCCGCTCACAACTGATGAGTATTGAGAAAAAACTGGCCCGGCCGTTGACGTTACCTGGCCCAACGGGTGAGTCGAACAAGCTCTACCTTGAGCCACGTGGTGTACTGGTGTGTTTTGCCGATAAGGACGTCACCTTTGAATACTGGGCGTTGTCGATAGTTACTGCGCTGGCAACCGGTAACTGTGTGGTGTCGGTTGTGTCTGAACTGTTCTACGAAGAAGCAATGGCGGTTAAGGATAAGTTTAAAGCCGTTGGCGCGCCTGAGGCTGTTTTCCAGGTAGCGCGACTGGGGCATCTGGACGCGTTGCTCAAAGATCAGAAGCTGGCCGGTGTAGTGGCAGACAGCAATACTGAGCGAACTGCGCACATTACAGCGATGCTGGCGGAACGTGAAGGGGCTATACTGCCCGTGATCACCGCTGAATATACCGACAAGCTGATTCAGCGTTTGATGACAGAGAAGACCATCAGCACCGATACAACCGCCTCTGGCGGTAATACGTCGCTGATGACCATGGTAGAAGAAGACGAGTAATCCCGACAACTATCCCGACGACTATCCCGGCAAGACTGACGCTTATCGCAATGTGTTGGTGAATGCCGGGTGAAGTGGTATAGTTCGCATCAAGGCACAGGTGCAAGCTTTAACAAACCTGTGCCCTTTTTGTGTTAGGGGAGTAGCTTTCTCAACCGAGAGTCGTTATCAACATACTTGGAACGCATTTCCATGGTAACGGCGTAGTTGGCATCAACTATTAGCAAGACCTAAGACGATAACCGGTCCTACGCGGGACGCCGGCTGTTGTCTTATGTCTGTACTGTCCCGCCGGAAATTTTAATGGAAGCATTTCTTTCTTCGTTAACCACGGTAGCCATTGCCGAGATTGGTGACAAAACTCAACTCCTGTCTTTACTGCTGACTGTCCGTTTCAGAAATAACCTGGCGATTGTGGCTGGCATACTGGTAGCAACGCTGCTAAATCATACTGTGTCTGCCTGGGCTGGTATTTGGCTGGCCTCCTGGTTTACCCCTGCGCTAAGTAACTGGCTGTTTGCCGGTGCATTTATTGCTGTTGGTCTGTGGCTGTTGATTCCTGATAAAGACGAGGATGTGTCGTCGTCATTCGATAGATACGGCGCATTTCTGGCGTCCAGCGTGTTGTTTTTCCTGGCCGAAATGGGCGACAAAACACAACTGGCCACGATATTACTGGCAGGTGAATACCAAAGTATCGCCTGGGTGACATTGGGCTCGACGCTGGGAATGATGGTCGCCAATGTACCAGTAGTGTATTTAGGTGAGCCGCTGATGCGGGCAATTCCTATGAAGCAGGTGCGCATAGGAGCGTCGGTGCTGTTTATTGCGTTGGGGATCTACTGGCTGGTGAGTTAGCTTCCGCAGGCGAAGTGCTTGATAAATCAACCCGGCACTTCGCCAACCTGGCTGTTTTCTACATCCAGGTGTCGTTGCGACGTCGGCGCTTGGGAATAAAGGTTACGATTATCCCCAGTAATACTCCGGCGCCGGCTACGATACCGCCATAGGTAAACATACGGTACAGCTCTTCATTATCCTGAGATTGAATCTGCGCGGTTAGCTGCTGTATGCGCTGTTGAGCCTGGGCCTGATCTGATTCCAGTTCACTGATTTGTTGTTTAGCTTCAACCAGTTGTTGTTGCAATTTTTGTTGCTTTGCTGTGAGCGCGCTAACCTGCTGATCGCGTTCGGCAACACGTTGGCTCAGCTCGGGTAACTGCGCCCGACGGGAAATGGTATTGATTAAAAATTGTGTTTCAATCCAACCTTCGCGTTCTTCTTCATCCTGAATTTGCGTGTATGAGCCGTCGTCGCTGCGCCCCAGAATGGTTACTGGTAAGCCCGCTTCAATCGATCCTACGATGCGGTAATTGCGGCCCGGGCCGGAATGCATGAAAACGTACAAATCATCAGCAACATAGGCACCTGGCTGGTCGGCAGTGTCCTGGGCACTGGCTGGTAATGTAATAACCAGTAAACCGAAAATAAAAGAGAGCAGTCTCATAACGTTTCCAACAACCTGAACGAAAGCCCTGATGTTAGGGGGTGTTGCCCAGAAAGGCAAGTCTACAGGCTCGCGAGCACCACACAGTAACATTGCCAAAGGTGCGACAGGCAGGTAATGTACCAGCCATTATCCGCGTTGTTATTAATCTTTGTTCATCACATGTCAGAAACTGAAATAAAATTTGTTGCCCGGGAAAATCCACTTGAACAGCTGCGAAGCGCTGTGTTTCCGTTACTGCAGGAAAAAGGCATTAGCGTTCAGGAGGAAGGGGAGTCGTATTTACAAAATGACTATTACGACACCTCCGATCACCTGTTTCAGCAACACAAAATTGGCATGCGGGTGCGCGGAGCCAATGGTCAGTTTGAGCAAACCATAAAAACAAACGGTCAGGTGAGTGGCGGACTGCATCAGCGCCTTGAACTTAATGTGCCGCTGGCAAATGAGCAGCCGGATTTAACCTTGTTTGACACCATGCAATGGCCGGAAGGTGAAAGCGCCGGTGCGCTGAATGAGCGGTTGGCTAAACAATTTGGTACACACTTTACCCGCACACAGTTCGATATTGAGTTTGACGATGCACACATTGAACTGGTGGTGGATATCGGTCAGGTGAGCGCACCACAGCAACAACATCAATCACCCATTTGTGAGATTGAACTGGAACTCAAACAAGGCAATTTACAGCGTATGTTTGAACTGGCTAACCTGTTACCGGGCAAATTGCCGGTGAGACTTAGCGATACCTCGAAAGCGGCACAGGGCTACCAGTTGCTCCACGGCATTCCAAATCGCATTACGCCGTTACCAGATTTTCTGCCGCTTACCGAGAATGTCAGCACTGAATCTGCATTTTGTCAGGCATTGGCATGTTGTTTACGGCACTGGCAAACGCACGAACATCTGTTTTTCGAAACCCGTTCCCCCAAAATGCTGGCTGAAATTTCCCGCGCTGTTCGTATGCTTATGCAAACGGTGTCGCTGTATTTACCGGTATTGCAATGCCAGGCGATGCTGTCTTTACACAAAAGCCTGATGCGCTATGCCGAGGCCTGGTTGTGGCAGGATGATTTGCATAGCCTTCGTATGCTTCTGTCGAAAAAGAGCTTGTTTAATAAGCGGTTATCACGGTATCCGGCACTGTTGAGTTATTTGCAAGGCCGCCAGGCGGGTTTGCTTCATGCGCATGATCCGGCGAGCCGATTGTACGAGGATACACCCTCGCGCCTGAAATTGTCGATTGCACAGGTGCTGGAACAAAAGCCCTGGCGCGGGGTGGCAACCGGCTATGATTTACCTTTAATGGAACATGCGAAAGGATGGTTGTCGCAAGGATGGCAAACCGTTCAGCAGACAATGCCTATTCAGCGCCAGATGCACGCAGCAAATTATACCGCAGTGGAAGTGTTACTTCGCCAAACCCTGTTCAACGGATTTTTGGTTGCTGATTTATTTGCACAATCGCGGGGCCATTTTCGCGCGCCCTGGTTGGACATTCTTACTGGTATCGATGAACTCAACGCATTGCTGTTGCTGAAAAAATCCGTGTTCGATGCGGAATTGGCCGAACAGCAGGAGATACTGGAGTGGATTCAGCAAAAAACACAGAGTTTATTGCGTGTTATGGAGCGAAGTCGCCAGGCAGCTATGTCTGGTGATATTTACTGGTAATGAGGCATACCAATGAGCTTGTCTAATGATTCAGTGTCGGTATGGGTTACCGCACTGCTTACCTGTGTCTGGTTGATATTGCTGGCGATAAGCATTAAGCAGAAGCCTGCAAATACCGGCAGTGGCGGGCGTACGTTGATGCTGTTGAGTTGGCCGTTGTTGGTGTGCAGTGAATTATGGGCACTTGGCAATGGGCAAGGGCATTCGCTGCTTAGCCTACTGGCACTAACAACTGTGCCGTTGCAATTATATGGTATGCAAATGAGTTCAATGGCGTTGTTGTGGCGTAAACCTCATTACGCCCGTTGGCCATTGCTGATTATTGCGGTGGTGTTACTCGCGTTACTGGGTTATCAGTTATGGGTATTTTTACCCGAATTGTCAGGCTGGAAAGGGCTGGCCCCTTATGGTGAACCTTTGGTGTATTGGCCTGTGTACGCCAGTTGTCTGTTGATAGCCTTTGCGATGTTGTATACCGCCATAATGCAGGTAGAGCATATTCAGCAATATCATCACGATTTGCCACTACAGGCAGTGGATACCCGTCAGCACAAGATTAAAGGCATCGCTGGCGCTAGTGGGTTTACTGTTGGCGTGGCGTTTTTTCTGGTGGTGATAACGGCATTGGTGGCGTTTGGAATATTGCCTTTTCAGGGATGGCTTGCCTGGTTCCACTGCGGAGTGGCGTTCAGTATGTTAACGGTATTGATGAATCTGTGCCGAACGCAAAACACCTCGCCTTCGCCGTTTGATCATGCCGCACTTCATGCCGCGCCGGCACTTACCGAGGGACGCGCCCTGGCCATTATTAAACATGCTGATGCTGCGGTGATCGAATCGAAAGCGTATAAGCAGGTGGGTTTAACGCTGGAATCGTTTGCCAACCAGGCGCAGTTGGATCCTACTGTGTTGTGTCTGGCGCTACTGAAAGTAAAAAAGCAGCATTTTCGAAATTATATCTACCAGTTCAGAATGAAATACGCTAAGCAATTATTGTTGCGTTCGGATATTAAGCTGGACCAGGTAACCAAGCGTTTGCAATTAGGCAACAAAGGGACGGTTAGTCACACGTTTTTAAAATACCTGGAAAACAAACAATAGCGGAAATTGGCCGTTAGCGGCGCAATCGTTAGTGCTGCTAACGGCATTCATTTGGCAAACCATTCGGCGATCCATTCGGCAATTACGCATACATAGCGGCGTATTTTTCTGCCAGAGCATCCAGACTTTCTTTGTGATCAGGGTCGGTCACAATACACTCAATGGGACACACAGCCACACAACTTGGCTCATCGTAATGCCCCACACATTCGGTGCACAGTGAAGGGTTTATCTGATAAATCTCTGCGCCCATGCTAATAGCCTCATTCGGGCATTCAGTGGGACACATATCGCAGTTTATACAGTCGTCGGTAATTAACAGTGCCATGGCGAATTCCTCAGCGTTGCAATTAGGGTTGCTGGTTTGCCGATGACTTTATATAAGCTTAAACGAATATGCAAAGCCTAAACTGCCCCTGCTTGATACAGGTCAATAGTGGCCAAAATGCTGCTGTAAAATCGCGTGGGTAAACTGCTTGCGCAAATAAAAACCACGGGGGCGGGTTTTGATACGTTGGCCTTCTGGCCCCAGTGCATCGGTGAGTACTTTGCCGCTGGCGGCCTTTGGACGCAGCTGCATGTAATCACCGTGCCGGGCGGTTACCGACTCTACCTGGCCTAATGCGATGAATTCTGTTAACAGTTCCCAGTCGTGCTGTAACTGCTGTGATTGTTGCGCTGACGGGTGCCAGATAAACGGCGTGGCAATCCGGCGCTCAGGAATGGGGATGTCGCGCTGGCCTTCCACGGGCACCCACATGACGCATTGCAACTTATTGCGCACATTGCTCCGTTCCCAGGTCATCATGGGTACAGGAATTAGGGGGGCATAGCATACGTAGGTAGTTTCCAGCGGCATCCCATTGGCATCAATGGGCAAGGTTTTCAGCTCAACACCTAATTCAGGAAAGTCCTGTGTGGGTTTGGATCCTGCAGTTGCGCCAAGCCATAACTCGATAAGTTGCCCGGTCCAGCCTTTTTGCCGCTTAAAATCGGCGGGCAATACAATATTTGCCATGGCGGCCAACTCACCCAGGCTAAGACCTGCAATACATGCAGCCCTGGACGCCAGCTCAGTAATATCGCGCGGTGCACTTGTGGGTACTCGCAAACCCGCTACCTCTTATTCTGCAAACTGAAGACCGCTGAGCGGGCCCCAAAATGCAAGGTGTTATCAGAATGTTTTTAATACTTTGAATGCGCAAAGGATTGTGAAAGAATGCTATCACATAAAAATGTAAAGTGCCCGGGAGTCTGAGTGATAGATACCGATGGATTCCGTGCGAATGTGGGCATAGTGATTTGCAACAAAATGGGTCAAGTATTTTGGGCAAGGCGTTATGGTCAGCATTCATGGCAGTTTCCTCAAGGCGGAATAGATGAAGGGGAAACTGTAGAGCAGGCAATGTATCGTGAGCTTAATGAGGAAGTTGGGCTCACACCTAAAGACGTAAGCATTATGAATGTGACGCGTAACTGGGTGAGATATAAGCTGCCCAAGCGGTTAATTCGCCAAGGCAGTAATCCTGTTTGTATCGGACAAAAGCAGAAATGGTTTTTATTGCAACTCGAATGTCATGAAAAAGAAGTCGATGTGCTAAAAACGGGTCACCCGGAGTTTGATGACTGGCGCTGGGTGAGTTACTGGTATCCGATACGCAATGTTGTGTCGTTTAAACGGGATGTGTATCGTCGTGTGATGAAGGAATTTTCCGGCACGGTGATGAGTATGCAGCCCCGCAATGTAAATCAGTCTAAGCAAAATCGCCGTCGTCGTCGCGGCTAGAGGAATTTTGTGGCGGGAATACAAGGTGGAAAAGGCAGTATCCTTACTGTCCTAAAAAGCATTGTTCAGGAGGTTAACCAGATACCCAGGTTAACCGATGCCTTGTTTCGTCTCGCCGCCAGAGTAAAAGAAACCATGCAAGTGGATTCCTGCTCCATTTACCTTGCCGATTACACTCATCAGGAATTTATATTAAAGGCGACTGACGGTCTGGCTCGTGATGCGGTGGAACGGGTAAAAATTGGTTTTTCAGAGGGGCTTATCGGGCTGGTCGGACAGCGCGAAGAACCACTGAATATTGAAAACGCCCACCAACACCCGCGTTTTAAACACTATCCTGAAGTAAAGGAAGAGCACTATAACGCTTTCTTGGGTACCCCTATTATTCACCAGCGCAAAGTGCTGGGTGTTATTACCATGCAGCAAAGTGCCATGCGCAAATTCAGCGAAGACGAAGAAGCTTTTCTGGTTACGCTGGCTGCGCAAATTGCACTGGAAATCTCCAATGCGGAAACCCGTGGTGCACTGAACCCTCATGCCGGTATGTATGTTGGCAACATGCAAAAAAACGTCAGGGGTGTACCAGGCTCGCCAGGTCTTGCCATGGGAATGGGGTATTCACCGCATGCCGCGTATACTCTGAAGACCTGGGTAGTAAAGCAAAGTACCAATAATCAGCGCGAAATCGACTTTTACCGCAAAGGGGTTGAAGCGACCCGTGCGCAGGTGGAAGTGTTGTCTGACCGCCTCGAAGGGCAGGTGCCTGACGATGTCCGCGCTATTTTTCAGTTGTATCACCAACTGCTTGATGCCAACAGCCTGGGACGCGAAGTGGAGGCAAAAATCCGCGAAGGATGGGATGCGGCCTCGTCACTGAAGTTGGTTGTAGAAGCTTATGCTGCGCGTTTTGAGGCGATGGAAGATCCGTATATGCAAGAGCGGGCCATCGATATTGTGGATTTGTCGAACCGGATCCTGCTGAATATTCTGTCTGAAGTAAAAGGTAAGTCTGTATTCGAACGCGACCGACCTCAACAACCTTGTATTCTGGTTGCTGAAGAAGTGTCGGCCCCTATGCTGGCAGAATTCCCCAAAGCAATACTCGCCGGTATTATTTCGATAAAAGGTTCCAACAACTCCCATGCTGCCATTCTGGCAAGAGCGATGGGCGTGCCTGCGGTGATGGGGTGCCAAAACGTCTCTCCCACGCTGTTAGAACACAAAGAAATACTGCTCGATGGTTATGCCGGAGAAGTGATCGTATCGCCGGAAAAAGCGATTCGGGCAGAGTTTAGCCAGTTAATTGAAGAAGAACGTTTACTGTCTGTCCGCATCGATAGCGAAGCAGACAAAGCCTGTGAAACATTAGATGGCTGCGAAATTTCACTGATGGTGAATGCCGGTTTGTCTACAGAGCTAGAGACTGCTACGACGTCGTCTAAGCCAATTGGTATCGGTTTGTACCGCACCGAGATCCCGTTTATGCTGCGCGAGCGTTTCCCATCGGAAAGTGAGCAGGTGGCGCTGTATCGCAAAATACTGGAAAGCGCCCCAGACAGCGAAATTGCCATGCGAACACTCGATGTGGGTGGGGATAAGCCTTTACCGTATTTCCCCATCACTGAAGAGAATCCGTTTTTAGGATGGCGGGGGATTCGCTTAACATTGGATCACCCAGAGATATTTCTTGTTCAAATTCGAGCCATGCTTCGCGCCAGCATTGGTCTGAAAAACCTCAGTATCATGCTGCCAATGATTTCCAGCGTCGCTGAGGTCAACGAAGCCCGTCGGCTGGTAGAGCAGGCATTTTTCGAAGTGGAAGAAGAAGCCCGGCATCAGGGCGTTACCCTTTATCGCCCACGTCTGGGTATAATGCTGGAAGTGCCATCGGTGCTTTATCAGTTGCCACAACTGGCAAAAAAAGTGGACTTCTTTTCGGTAGGCAGCAACGACCTTACCCAGTATCTGTTAGCCGTTGATCGCAATAACAGCCGTGTAGCCAGTTTGTACAACACTTATCACCCGGCGGTATTGTCTGCACTGTACGACATTGTAAAACAAGCCGATCAGCATCAGGTGCCAGTATCAATTTGCGGCGAAATTGCCGGTGAGCCGGGTGGTGCAGTGCTGCTAATGGGTATGGGCTACCGCAAGCTCAGTATGAACGCATTTAACCTGCGCAAAATTAACTGGGTGATCCGCAACGTCAATCTGGCTGAGGCACAAGCTTTATTATCCCGGGCGTTGACCTCCGATAGCTACGAAGAAGTGTATCACCATATCAATCAGTACCTGGAAAAACGCGGATTAGGTGGCCTGGTTCGCGCGGGCTCTTAACCTAACGCCTTACCCTGCATTCCCGTATTTAAATTCAACATTCGTTGCGACAAAAAGTTGGCAGGATGTGTTAAAAAACTGACACAACTCGTATAACGAAGTGTGGTATGCTTGGCGCCGAAAAAGCAGGAGTGAGCTGGTGGATGCGCTAATCATAATATTTTTAAGTTGTATGGCGCTGGGTATGGTTACCGGTACGCTGGCCGGTATGCTGGGGATTGGCGGTGGATTGATCATTGTGCCGGTACTCTCTGCATTGTTGACCGGCGTGGGAAATATCGATGCGCAACTTGCCATGCCTATGGCCATTGCAACGTCTTTATTCACTATTATTGTAACGGGTTTCTTTTCAGCCAGAGCGCATTACCAGTTAGGGAATATCGTTCCCCGTGTAATCCTCTGGTGTGGTTCAGGCATTGCGTTTGGCGCTGTCATTGGGGCGCAAATAGCCAGTTTGATGCCAGCCGCACTGTTACAGAAAGTATTCGCTGTGTTGGTAATTGTGATTGCTGCACAAATGGTATTTGGAAAGCGGCAAGCCTCGCGTTTTTCCGCAACACCGCTGATTTTTATAGTGGTAGGACTGGTTGCCGGCGTAATATCGGCATTAATGGGCATTGGTGGTGGTGCACTGTTGGTACCTGCTCTGGTGTGGTTTCAGGTGCCAATGCGACAGGCAATTGGTTGTGCTGCGTTAAGTGGTTTGGTCATTGCCCTGTTTGGAACCAGTAGTTTTATTCTGGCCGGCTGGGGGCTACCACAGTTGCCGGAGTGGGCGCTGGGGTATGTGTATTTGCCAGCAGGCGCTGGCATTATGGCAACGTCTGTGTTTACAGCCGGATACGGCGCCAGATTAGGGCAAACACTGCCCACCGATTTATTAAAAAAGATTTTAGCAGGCATACTGGTCTTAGTAAGTATCCGCATGATTATGGGAATGGAATAGTTGCATGGTTGGAACAGAATATCTGGTGTTTCCAAATATTGATCCGGTGATCGTAAGCCTTGGGCCGTTGAGTGTCCGTTGGTATGGCATGATGTATCTGGTGGGATTTATTGCCGCTTATCTGCTGGCCAGGAAACGCCTTCCACAGTCGCCTTGGGATCAGGAGCAGTTAAGCGATCTCCTGTTTTGGGGCTTTGTTGGCGTGATCATTGGTGGCCGTTTGGGATATGTGTTTTTCTACCAATGGGACATGTTTATTGCCGACCCCACCTACTTATTTAAAATTTGGACGGGTGGTATGTCGTTCCACGGTGGCTTGCTAGGGGTTATTGCCGCTATGGTATGGCAGGCTAAACGATTAAACAGCTCATTGCTGCAAGTAGGGGATTTTATTGCACCACTCGTCCCTATTGGCTTAGGCGCAGGACGGATTGGTAATTTTCTGAACGCCGAATTGTGGGGGCGTCCAACCGATGTGCCCTGGGCATTTGTTTTTCCCGGCGCCGGGCCAGAGCCGCGTCATCCCTCTCAGTTGTACGAGTTTGCACTGGAAGGCGTATTACTGTTTATCATTCTTTGGCTGTATTCGGCCAAACCTCGCCCAACTGGGGCTATAGGTGGTTTGTTTCTGGTCGGATATGGTACGTTTAGATTCATTGTAGAGTATTTCAGGGAGCCCGATGCGCACATCGGTTTATACCAGGTAGGATTGAGTCAGGGGCAGTTGCTATGCCTGCCCATGATTATCGCAGGACTGTTCCTGATGGTGCGGGCTTATCGCGGCAACAGCGTCCCTGCAAAACAGGCAAAACAAAACTAGAACACATCTGTATTATGAAAGAGTATTTAGCATTGATGCGCCATGTCCGTGATCATGGTGTAAAAAAAGAAGATCGCACCGGCACGGGCACAATCAGTGTATTTGGCTATCAAATGCGCTTTGATTTGGCTGAGGGCTTTCCGCTTGTCACTACCAAAAAGTGCCACCTGCGATCTATCATCCACGAATTACTGTGGTTCTTAAAAGGTGAGACTAATATCGCTTACCTCAAGGAGCACGGTGTATCCATTTGGGATGAATGGGCTACCGACGAAGGCGAATTAGGGCCGGTTTATGGCCATCAGTGGCGCAGCTGGACGGGTGCGGACGGTCAGGTTATCGACCAAATCAGTGATGTAATACAGCAAATCAAAACCAATCCCGATTCACGTCGATTAATTGTAAGTGCATGGAATCCAGCCGTATTGCCCGACACCACCGTGTCACCTAAAGAAAACGCCGCCAATGGCAAACAGGCGTTGCCGCCTTGCCACACGTTATTCCAGTTTTATGTGCTGGAAGGAAAACTGTCTTGTCAGTTATATCAGCGCAGTGGCGATGTCTTTTTGGGTGTGCCATTCAATATTGCCAGCTATGCGCTGTTAACACTGATGGTGGCCCAGGTGTGCGACCTGCAGCCCGGTGAGTTTATTCACACACTGGGCGATGCGCATCTTTATTTGAACCACCTGGAACAAACCGAATTGCAGTTAAGTCGGGAGCCATTTGCGCGTCCAACTATGCGAATTAACCCTGAAGTCAAAGACATTTTTGGTTTTACCTACGAAGACTTTACGTTGGAAAACTATCAGGCCCATCCACACATTAAGGCGCCGGTCGCAATATAAGGCTTGAGGGAATGAGCAAAACAAATGTATTAATCTGCGACGATTCGGGCTTTGCGCGAAAGCAAATGGCCCGTTCCATTCCGGACGGCTGGGATATTGATATCCATTATGCGGAGCACGGTCAGCAGGCATTAGAGCAAATTCGCGCCGGTAAAGGCGACGTGATGTTTTTGGATCTCAACATGCCGGTGATGGATGGTTATGAGACCATGGATATAATTCGTCGGGAAGATCTGCCCTGTTTGGTTATTGTAGTGTCTGGTGACGTACAGGAAGAAGCGCGTACCCGTATGCTCGCAATGGGCGCACTGGACTTTATTCGCAAGCCAATCGACAACGAAAAACTCATTACACTGTTGAAGCAGTACGGCATTTACACCGGTGACGGCAACGCCGAAAAGCGTAAAAAAGTAAACGTACTCACTACCAATAGTGAAAACGATAAATTTGACGCTTACCGTGAAATGGTAAACGTAGCCATGGGACGCGCAGGTGAAAACCTGGCCAGGCTGTTAGGCGAGTTTATTGATCTGCCCATTCCCAATGTGAACGTGATTGAAAATAACGAGCTTCACATGGCCATTGCGGAAGTAAACCGCAATAACAGTGTGTCGGCGGTATCAAAAGGTTTTGTGAGTGCGGGGATTAACGGCGAAGCGCTGGTGATTTTTAACGATACTGATTTCGACAACATCATTCAATTACTCAATTACGACCAGTTAAGTACCGCGCCAGCCCAGCTGGAAGCGCTGATGGATATTTCCAATATTCTGATTGGTGCCTGTTTGAACGCGCTGTCTGATCAGCTCAATGTGACCTTCAGCCATAGTTCTCCTATTATCCTTGGACGTAACCGCGATCTCGACAGCATGCTAACCACCACCAAGCAGCGGTGGCAACGCATTATGGCAATTGAAATTGGTTATGCGATTAAGAATAAGAACATACACTTTGATTTGTTACTGCTGTTCCCTGATACGTCAATGGAACGCATTTACTCTAGACTGGTTGATTTTGAGGAGTAAACCGTGACCGCTGACGTTATAGAAGAACTAAGCCGACAACACTGGATGCACGATCTGCTCAGCTCGCTGGAAGTGGGTATTGTGGTGTTGGATCGCGAGTTTAAGGTGGAAGTGTGGAACCAGTTTATGGAAAACCACAGCAACCTGCGCCCCAGCCAAATTGTGGGTACCTGTTTGTTCGACAGTTTTCCGGAGATCAGTGCCGACTGGTTAAAACTAAAAGCCGGGCCTGTATTTGATTTGAAAACACCGGTATTTCTGATTTGGGAACAACGTCCTTATTTATTTAAATTTGGTTGTAATCGTCCCATAACGTCAGAGCTGGACTTTATGTACCAGAATGTGACGTTATTCCCGCTGTCGTCGTTAACGGGAAAAATAGAGCGCTTGTGTATGCTGGTGTATGATGTAACCGACCAGGCCACAGGGCGTTTGCACATTGAAGGTTTGAATGAAAAACTCACTAACGTCAGTCGTTTAGACGGGTTAACAGGATTGTACAACCGCAGATACTGGCAGGAACGCTTTGAGAAGCAGTTTAAACTGGCGCGTCGACGCGGTGCCCTAGAGACCGCGATCATGCTGGACATCGATCATTTCAAATCGGTAAACGATACCTACGGGCACCAAGCGGGTGACAAAGTTATCCAGGCGCTGGCAAATGTGATTAAGCAATGTGTGCGTGAAACCGATTTAGCCGGTCGCTATGGCGGTGAAGAGTTTGCCGTGATACTAGCTGATGCCAAGCTGGCCGATGCGTTGCTAGTCGCTGAGCGTATTCGCCGCGCGGCGGAAAATACCGTAGTGGAACACGAAGGTCAGAAGATTACGTTTACCGTGAGTCTGGGCTTAGCTGAATTCAACGACTCGTTCGCCAATGAAATGCAATGGCTCGACCGCGCAGACCAAGCGCTGTACAAAGCCAAAGAAGGCGGCCGTAACCAGGCGGTAACGCTGTAACACAAATACAAAACGCGATAAGGCGAATACCCTTATCGCGATGTTTCTACCTCTGCAATTTTGTCTTTTAGTGACGTAAGAATAATCAGGCTTGGGATCACCATAAGTGCCGTGATCACAAAAAACAGCGCCCAATTCCCCCCTAATCCATCAACTAACATTCCGCTACCTGATGCAAGTAATGTGCGGCTCAGAACACTGAGTGACGCCATCAGCGCGTATTGCGTTGCAGAAAAAGCCCGGTTGCACAGCAGGGAAATAAACGCCACCATGGCTACCGTACTCCATGAAGAAGTAAACACATCCAGAACGATGGTTACTACAAACCAGCCTTTATGTGGGCCAACCACTGCCATCAGTGCGAACAACAGATTACTGGCAGCCATTGCAATCCCTGCTATCAGCAGCCCTTTAAAAATGCCGTAGCGAATGTTCACCATGCCGCCCAGTACTGAAAAGATAATCGTAACCCACCAGTTGAGTAACTTTGAGTAAGTACCGATATCGGTATTGCTAAATCCCAGCTCTTTGTAAAACACAATACTCATGCGTCCAAGGAAAGCTTCGCCGATTTTGAAAAGGAAAATAAAGCACAGCAGCTTGAGTGCCAGACGGGCACCACTGCGCTGAAAGAACTCCCTGAATGGTTCTACCAGCGTGATCAGTAACCAGGCAGACAAAGTACTGGTAACCGATTGTGCGTTGCCCAGTAAATTGCTGTAACGTGCTTTGGCATCCTGCAATAACGCTTCGCGGTCGATGGCGGGTTCATTTGCTAACAGAGTGGCAAAAAAGCACAGTGCCATAATCCCAGCAAGCACCAGATAGATTGCCTGCCAGTGCCAGCCCGGCAGATCTGCTAGCAGAAAGGGAATAGCGCCAAGTCCACCATAACCGGTCCACCATCCTGCTGTTGCCAATGAGGACGCTGCCGACATGGTGGCTTTTTCCTGTTCGCCAATTACGTCGATACGATAAGCATCAATAGCAATATCCTGGGTGGCAGACGCAATGGCAATTAACAAACCACACAGTGCAATCAAAAATAAATCCGACTGGGCATTGAGTGTCGACATCCACGCGCAGAATCCAATGATGAGGAGTTGCATCTGCCCAATCCAGCCGCGTCGCTGGCCCAGAAAGAACGGCTTCACCCTGTCGATTAGCGGTGCCCAAAGCCAGTTGAATGAATACACTGCAAAGATGGCGCCGAACAGGCCGATGGCTGAGCGTGAAAGGGACTCGTCTTTTAGCCAGGCAGATAATACCGAGCCTATCATCAGCCAGGGAAATCCACTGGCAATACCAAATAGAAATATACTGATCAGGCGTTTATCGCGAAATGTAGCAAATGTGGAGGACACCGCATCCCTTCCTCAACGTTGTAAACTGATAAGTCTATTGGATCACGGATAACCAGTGTGAGCAAGGAATAACTCAGGGGGATGCGCTAAGGAAACCGGCGCAGTGGATGTGGGATACCAACCAGACGACTTCTATGCGAATTGGTATTAAGGTCTGATACCAATACAATCAAACGGAAACACGGTGCCGCCTTGTAAAAAGCGCACACATTGTTTTAGTTCGTCACGCAGAATGTCGTCGTTGAGCAGTTGATCTTCGCGCCAGTAATGTATTTGGTGCAGTAAGTGCCAAAATACCCTTTCCGTGTGTGAGTAGGGCTCGGCATCATCGCATCGGTAAAGGGACCATTCTTCCAGGGTGTCCCAAAAGAAATAATTCAACTCCTGATAATCCAGTGCACCGCTCCAGAAAGCTTGTAAATAGCAACACAACTGACGGGACTTTTCTTCAATAAATGGAGTAATGCTCACGCCGCGGATCCAAGAATTCGACACTCTGTGAGTATAGTTCAAAATTGGCAGAATTTTGCAAATTACACGTAAAGTTATCAACGCCGGTATGAAATTAAATAACTACCAGCCTAAGTATCTCAGCCAGCTATAAATTTCCTGACCAAGCCAGGCCCCTGCCGGGTTTGGCATCGATGTACCGGCACCGGCATTGCCAAGCCCAACGGTGGGGAGCAACTGGCGCTGGCGGTAATGTCTTTTCAGGCTCACTTTGGCCGCCGTTAAACGGGCATCTGCGGTGGCGGATTGCCACTGACTAAGCATGGGCATAGTTAAATCCAGTACCGGATAGCTGCTTTCTGCCAGCCAGGCGATCAGTTGTTGATTTTTTTCATATTCAGGCCAAAACGCACCAAGGCTAACTAACGTGTCGGGCATATCCAACGCGCCTCGTTGGAATGCGTCGATAAGGCTGGCGCTGGTCATGCCTTCGGCAATGATAAATGTATATCCCCGGTATTGTTGGGCAAAGCTATAGGCAGCGTTAACACGGCCGAGTACTTTGGCGTAGTAACTATCATAGTCTGCGGTCATGCTGGTGGTGTTATCAATGGGCTTTAGTGGCATCGCCGGCGTTTCAGTTGGCAACACGGCAGGGCGGTCAACCGGTATGAGTAGGCAATGCCAGCCCTTTGCGGTAAGGGTGTCAGCCAGTATAAGGCCGCCATCCAGATTAAGAGACTGAGACTGCGCGTCTACCAGTACAATCGCCACGCCCCGGCTGAGTGGACTTTTAGAGGGGAGTGTTAACGCTGCCACCTGCTCGTCGAGTACGGCGAGTTGGGTGACTTTTTCAGAGGGGAAATAGCGGGCAATGTCGTCTGATACCGAGCCACAGGCATGCCTTGCCAATGCACACAGGCAAAATGCAAATAGGCTGATTGTGATCTGAGATACCCGCATCTGTTGTTCAGTCTGGGAAGTTGATACCAGTATAGTGGTATCGGCAGCGGTTATGAAAAGTTAATCTGAAATGGTGCGGGTGTAAAATTGCCAAACGGCAGCGGTGCACTAAAGCACATCGGCTCATTGTAGGTGGGGTGAGTGAGCATTAAAGATTCGGCGTGCAACTGCAGGCGATTAGCTTTGGCAAGTCCCGCGGGTGGACTGTAAAGGCGGTCGCCCAGAATTGGATGCCCCAATGCCAGCATGTGTACCCGTAACTGATGCGAGCGACCGGTAACCGGGCGCAACTCTACCAGCGCTTCGTCTGCGAGTTGTTGCACTACCTGATAGTGCGTTAACGCCGGTTTACCGTGTTCATGGCTTACCATTTGTTTGGGGCGATTGGGCCAGTCGCATATCAGCGGCAGATTAACTTCGCCGCATTGTTGAACAGGCACGCCCAACACTCGCGCGTAATATCGCTTGGCAGTGTGGCGGGTTTCAAACTGTCGGGAAAGATGCTTATGACTGGCTTTGTGTTGAGCAATTACAATCACCCCCGACGTTGCCATATCGAGCCGATGAACAATACGCGCATCGGGAAACACCGTTTGAATACGTGAAGCCAGAGAGTCGCGGTGTTCGAGGGCTTTGCCGGGAACGGTTAACAACCCACTGGGTTTGTTGGCTACGATGATATCGTCATCGTAGTACAACAAACTCAGGTAAGGTGAAACCGGCGGATTGTATTCAAAGTCGGGGTTTGCACTCACGGGTTATTCACCAGTATACGAACGGCGTCTAATTGAACGTCACAGCGCTGTAATACGTCGGTGAGCGCAGCAATTTGCTGCTCAATAAACGTAATTTCACTGTCGCGAATAGCCGGGTTCTGCTGCTGTAAATCGCGAAGACGCTGCGCCTCACTGCCTAACGACTGCTGCATGCGCTGCAATGCATCCTGCAGAATATGGTTGGCGTGCTGATGTGCCTGGTCACGGGCGCGCTCTAACTGCTGTTGCAACTGTGCGGTGAGCGCCTGAATGAGCTGTTGCGCAATTTTGCGACCCACCGGGCGCAGCCCCTGATTTTCCAATTCCGTATGCTGCCCCTTTATGTTCAGGCATAAACGAATTGGTGTGGGCGGTAAAAAACGCTCCAACTGCAAATTCGCGGGTGCTTTGCCAGACAACACAAACAAGGTCTCCACAAAATACGCGCCTTTTGGCTGTTCTTTGTCGGCAATAAATCCAACACTGCTCTTGCCGTGCACGTCGGTAAGTACTAACTCAATGGCGTTGTGAATGAGTGGGTGGTCCCAGGTCAGGAAATGCACGTTTTCAAGCGTTGTCGCGGTACGGCGACGGTACGTCACCGTCATGCCTTCAGGGTCGAGCCCCGGTAAATAGCCAATCATGGATTCGGTAGGGCGCAGAATAAAGCAATCCTGGCCCTTTTCTTCCTGTGCAATACCGATTGCATCAAACAGTCTGCCGGCGAACTTGGGCAAGTCGGCTGAGCTGTCGCGGGCAATGATTTGTTCAAGCAGGTTATCCACGCGGCCCACGCCCGCAGCATTCATTTCCAGCAGTTTGTCTCTGCCTGCGTCGAGTTTGGCTTTCAGCTCACTATTCAGTGTATGGCTTTGGCTTATCAGTGTGCCAATTAACGCCGTGTCATTTGGGGTAAGACAAGCGGTTACTAACATCTCCTCTACGTCTTCGTACACTTTTCCACCCGTTGGGCAGGTGTGTTCAAACGCATTCAGGCCTTCGTGGTACCACTTCAGCAGCACGGCTTGTGCTGAATTTTCTATTACCGGCACATGAATTTGTACATCCTGGGTTTGTCCGATGCGGTCTAATCGGCCAATGCGCTGTTCCAGCAGATCCGGAGTGAGCGGCAGGTCGAACAATACCAGGTGATGGGCAAACTGGAAGTTGCGGCCTTCACTGCCGATTTCGCTACACAACAGAATTTGAGCACGCTCTTCCGGATCGGCGAAGTAGTGGGCTGCTTTGTCGCGGTCCACAATGCTCATCCCTTCGTGGAAAACGGCCTGACGGATACCCGTTTTTACGCGAATGGTTTCAGCGAGTTGCTGAGCAGTGGCGGCGCTGGCGCAAATAAGTAATACTTTGCTGGGTTTTACCGAAGGTAAGAAGTCCAGCAGCCAGTTCACTCTTGGATCTTCTGCCAACCAACGCTCGGATAAGCCCGGCTGACGTTCCGGGAACATGGCTGAAGCCAGTGAGTCGATGGCTTCAACCGGGTAACATTCAGGGCGAGGCAGGGCATAACTATGCAACTGACGGCCCGGGAATCCTTCAATAGCGGCGCGACGGTTTCTGAACAGTAAACGCCCGGTACCGTGACAATCAATTAACTGATGTAATAGTGCATCGCGGGACGCGGTGTCGTTCAAATCGTCGAACTGACTCACAATGTCTGGTGCCAGTTGGTGCAATGAATTGAACGCGTCTTCCGACAGGGGCTCACCATCGATAAGTGGTGCAACAGCATCGGCCAGCGCTGAGTACTTTGATTCTTCTTCCAGGAAGGTGGCGTAATCGTAAAACCGGGCAGGATCCAGAAGACGCAAGCGCGCGAAATGACTTTCGTGACCCAACTGATCCGGCGTGGCGGTAAGCAGTAATACACCCGGAGTAGCCTGAGCCAGTTGCTCAACCAGCTGATATTCATCGGAAGGCGCGTCCGCCGACCAGGCCAGGTGATGAGCTTCGTCTACCACCATTAAATCCCAGCTGGTTTGCTGGATTTGCTGCTGGCGTTTTGGATGCTGTGTCAGCCAGTTCAAGCCACACAGAATGAGCTGGTCGTTGTCGAAGGGATTACTGCCTTCTTCACTCTCTGCCAATGCCTCACAGCGGCTTTCGTCGTAAATAGCGAACGCTAAATTTACCCGACGCAACATTTCTACCAGCCACTGGTGGATGAGGGTGTCAGGTACAATGATCAGCACTCTGCCTGCCCGGCCAGTTTGTATTTGCTGATGGATGATCAGCGCCGCTTCAATGGTTTTACCCAATCCTACTTCGTCGGCCAGCAGTACCCGCGGGGCATGACGGCGGCCTACTTCAGACGCTATGTGCAATTGGTGTGGGATCAGTTCAATGCGAGCGCCCACCATACCAATGGTATCCGACTGAGCATGCTGGTGCTGGCTGCTCAGAGCCGCTTCGCGAACATCAAACCAGTTTGGATTGTCAAACTGGTAGTTAAACAGACGCTTTTCCGGCTGATTCAGACGAATATGGTGATCAAGATGAGGTTCAGCAAGCGTTACCGATTGTTTGGTATCTTCCCGCAACCCTTTGTAAATCAGCACACCTTGTTGTTCGATAACTGATTCGACACACAGGCTCCAGCCTTCCTGGGACTTCACAGTCTCGCCCGGCGCAAACGCCAGACGGGTGAGCGGCGCGTTATCTTTTGTGTAAATACGGCTTTCACCCGTGGCAGGGTAAAGCACCTCAATGGCGCGAAAATCTACCCGGATAATGGCACCCAGGCCCAGGTCGGTTTCGGTGTTACTTAACCATCGTTGACCAATGGCAAATTGTGTGTCGGAACTCATCTCAATTACTACTCCGTTATAACGGGGGGCGTATTGTACTTATCGGACAGCGGCATGTCTTGTTCAATATAGCAATCTTCAGGAATTACGCGTATTGAACCTGTGGGATAACTGCATCAGGAGATAATTTTTAAAAAATTAGCGCGAAAATAAGTGAATAAGTTAGCAAACTGGATTATGGTGGAAATGTAGGTCGATGTGATGCGGAGTTTTACGGTCAGAATCGACACCCTAACTCCGTTCATACTGGCCCTGTTAGCGCGTCGTTGTACAGACGAGCTTGGTTATGTTCATTGGAGTGACGGATGCCAAGAAAATCAAATACAGACACAAGAATCTACGTCCTAGATACCAACATTCTGCTACACGAGCCCCTCGCTTTCCTCTCTTTTAAAGAAAATGACGTTGTTGTTCCTATGACCGTTCTGGAAGAACTGGATTACATAAAAGACAGCAAGAAAGATGTGGCGCGGGATGCGCGGGTGTGTATCCGGGCAATGGAAGACTTACTCAGCGAGGCGACGCCTGAAGACTTGCTGGAAGGTGTACCGCTGGAGGGAATTGGCGCAGGAGAGAACCGACCTACTGGCGCGTTGTCGATTTATGCTGATTTAAACATGAAGCAATCGCAGCAAATTTTCAGCAGCGATGCCAACGACAACCGCATCATTAACGTTGCGCTGCATTTGCAGCAAAACTTTGCGCCCAGACAGGTAGTGCTGGTAACCAAAGATCTGAACATGCGGTTAAAGGCCAAGGGAGCGGGGCTTGCGCATGTTGAAGATTACCGTACCGATCAGCTGATCACCGATATCAAATACCTTACCAAGGGTTACCACAAATTTGAGGGCGACTTCTGGACGCAGGTTAAATCGGTGGATAGCCGTTCAGAGGGGCGCGATACCATTCATACTGTGCCACGCTCCTTGTTGCCAGAAGCCTATGTGAATGAGTATCTGCTCGACGATACCCAGCACTTCGCAGGCTTGGTTGAGTCGATGACCAGTGACAACCTGGATATTCTGGATTTGGGCTATGAGCGCTTAATGTCGCGTCACGCCTGGGGAATTAATCCTAAAAATATTGGGCAGGCTATGGCACTGCATTCGTTGCTGGACCCTCACATCGACCTGGTGATCCTTACCGGCCCGGCGGGGAGCGGTAAAACGCTACTGGCATTAGCCGCGGCACTGGAAATGGTGGTTGAACGGAACATGTACGACAAGATTATTGTTACCCGGAATACCCCTGAAATTGCGGAGTCTATTGGATTTTTACCCGGCACCGAAGAAGAGAAGATGGCACCCTGGTTAGCGGCCATTACTGACTCGCTTGAGGTGTTGCATAAACATGATGAAAACACCAAAGGCTCAATGAACTACATCATGGAAAAGGCCAATATCCAGTTTAAGTCGATTAACTTTATGCGCGGGCGCAGTATTCAGAATGCGATCGTGATTTTGGATGAGTCACAAAACCTTACCGCCTCTCAGCTAAAAACCATCATTACCCGTTGTGGTGAGGGGACTAAACTGATTTGTAGCGGTAACCTGGCACAGATCGACAGCAACTACCTCAGCCCGGTAACCTCCGGTTTAACTTATCTGGTGGAAAAATTTAAGGATTTTGCGGGCAGTGCCACCATTAACCTGGACGGAGTAGTGCGTTCGCGTCTGGCAGATTTTGCCGAAAATCATTTGTGATATAAACGTTTACTGAGGCGCCGACGAGGGAATGTTTTCCAGAATATAGTTTCGGGAAGCAAGCCCTTGTCGGGTTGAATCACTCACTTCACCCAATTTCAATTGCCCCGGACCGGTTGGGTCCAAGAGGATATAAGGCAAACCCTCTACCATCAGCGTTTCATCCGTAGCCAACGGCGTCATACTGATGGCCAACAATGCGTGATCGTGCAACAGCACCAGTTTCATGGGATTGCCGGGCAAAAATGCGCGTATGAGCGCAGCCGCCAATACCGCTTTGCTATCGCAGTCTCCCTTGTTTTGATTCAAAATTGCCAGCGGTGGTGAAAATCCCGAGCCATTGCTGGTGATCCTGTTTTCCAGGGTGTCGTAGGGTATAGCCTGGGCCCAGCTTAATAACAAATTTAGATAAGAGCGGGCATTGGATTGTTCATCCACTATGTCATAAATCGACTGAGCCGCCGGGATCAGTGGAAAGACACTTTCCGCAATATATCTGACGTGATTGGGTTTTACTGCTTTTTGCAACAAAGGTGTGGTGTAGTGCTGATAATAGCGTTCTTCCAGGTAGGTATCTAACGTGGCCTTTTGGGTGTCCTTGAGCGATTGAGTAAGCTGTTCAAGCTGCGCATCATCTTTACCTGAGAGCGTGAACGACAAGGTATCGTGGCGCTTGACCAGGGAAAAACGGGCAACTCTGGGATCAATCTGTTGCGCGGCCTTCAGTAAGGCGACTTCCACTTCCCGCATGGCCAGTGCAGGTTGGTAGTTTAACTGTTGCTGAGGCAACATTTGCAGGGTTTTCTGCGGCAAGGTAAAAGCAATCCTGCGGGCTTTGCCATCGTGATCCAGCCAGCGGTATTCGTAGCGAGCGTCATCTCCAACCGCTTTACGCAGATACTGGGTTTGCTCGGCGCTCACGTAATCGCAAAATGCAACCAGAGCAAGGAGTGTCATTGGAAAAAGGCGAGCCAGCATACTGAGGTTAACGTAAATTCCCGAGGGATGATTACCTGAGTATAGTGGCTATTTGCAGATTAATGCGAATTGCTTAGTATTATTCGAACCAGTTAAGCTTTGCCTGCAACGACACCACGCTGCCAACAATGATCAACGTAGGCGGCTTCATGTCACTGAGTTCTGGATGACTCAATATGGTAGATAGCGTGGCAGTAATCACTTTTTGTTCACTGGTGGTGGCTTTTTGAACCAGAGCAATAGGTGTATCTTTGGACAGTCCGTGTTTAATCAACTGCTCACAAATAATAGCTAAACCGGTTAGCCCCATATAAAACACGATGGTTTGATTAGGGTGCGCCAGACCTTGCCAATTCAGGTCGATAGTACCGTCTTTAAGATGCCCAGTGGCAAATACCACAGACTGAGCGTGATCCCGATGTGTAAGCGGAATACCCGCATACGCACCCGCACCAGCGGCAGCAGTGATTCCGGGTACTACCTGAAAACTGATCCCGGCGGCCAGCAGCGTTTCGATTTCTTCGCCACCGCGTCCGAAAATAAACGGATCACCACCTTTTAAGCGCACCACGCGATTGCCGGCTTTAGCTTGTTCAACCAAAATCTGATTGATATCTTGCTGTGGAACAGTGTGATGGCTTTTGGCTTTGCCTACATAAATCTTTTCGGCATCGCGGCGCACTAGCTCAAGAATTTGTGGTGATACCAGTCTGTCGTACACTACCACGTCAGCCTTTTGCATCAAACGCAGTGCGCGGAAGGTTAGTAAGTCAGGATCGCCCGGACCGGCGCCCACCAGATACACCTGGCCTTCGGTTTGCTTTTGCGCGGCAGCGTCGTCCAGCGCCGCTAAAAATTTTTGCTCGGCTTTACTATCGTTGCCTTGGGTGACTTCTTCGGCAATATCGCCTTCCAATACTGATTCCCAGAAATAGCGTCGTTCGGTAACTGTGGCAAGAGACTGCTTTACTTTTTCGCGGAATCGCTCCGAGAAAGAACCCAGCTTACTGAGGTTTGCTGGCAGGACAGACTCCAGTTTCTGGCGCAAATAGCGCAGTAGTACAGGCGCATTGCCACCGCTGCTCAGGGCAATTACCAGTGGGGAACGGTCGATAATAGATGGCGTAATAAAGCCACAAAGCGGCGTGTTGTCTACTACATTCACCAGCATGTTGCGTTCGGTCGCAAGTTTGTGAATGTCTGCGTTTAGCGCCTCGTCGCTGGTGGCAACAAACACCATGCGGTGATTGTCCAGATCGCTTTGTTCGAATGGTCTTTCAAGCAAGGTAACTTGTGAGGATTCTGCTAAATGACGCACCGTTGTGCACACTTGAGGTGCCACCACCGTAATGATCGCCGGGCTTTTTAATAACAATTCCAGCTTGCGTGCGGCCACTTCGCCAGCGCCAACAATCAGCACCTGCAGCGCCTGGGCATCAATAAAAATCGGGAAATATCGCATAGCAGACTCTTGTCACTGTAACTGTGTTTAGTTTGCCTGAAATTTATATTGTATAAATGAATTAAAAAATATTTTTCAGATTAAAAAGTTATTAGTGATGACTGATTTTGGCGGAGCTTAACGAAAAACCGGCAGGGTGATAATCACGCTGCCGGTTGATTTTATTTAACCACGAGGCTTCGGAGCCTTTTTCCGCGCGGGTGGTTTATCTGACCACTCGCGTAAGCCTAAACGTTGGCCGGATACTCGGGTATCCTGCAGCGTTTGCTTCACATCTTTGGGCATGCCTTCCGGTAAATCTACCGTAGAGAAGTTATCGAATATTTCGATGGCACCAATGTATTTGCTGTCGATGCCAGCTTCGTTGGCAATGGCACCTACGATATTACCTGGTTTCACGCCATGCGTGTGGCCAACTTCGATGCGGAAACGCTGCATGCCTTCTTCAGGACGGCGGCTGTCACGCGGCGACTTGCGGCGACTGTCTCTGCCTTCACGGCCTTCGCGACCTTCACGGCCCTCACGACGAGGACGCCCTTCGCGATCGCCACCGCGGCGGTCATCGTCACCACGTTGGCGGGCAGAATGCAGATCCGGACGGTCAGTCTCTTTTAACAGCAAGGGTTCATCGCCCTGCGCCAATTTAATTAACGCTGCAAGCAACACTTCCGGGCTGGCTTCGTTTTCTTCAATCAGCATATCCACAATTGGCATCAGGCCTTCCAGACTGTCGTCTTTAGTGGCTTCCATAACGCTCTGCTTGAACCTGGTTAAACGCGTTTCGTTCAGTTCGCTGATCGACGGAATCGGCATCGCTTCAATTGGCTGGCGAGTGGCATTCTCAATGGCATTCAGTAAGCGCTTTTCGCGATGAGAAATAAACAAAATAGCATCACCGCTTCTACCGGCGCGGCCGGTGCGGCCAATGCGGTGAACATAGCTCTCTGTGTCGTATGGAATGTCAAAGTTAACAACGTGGCTAACGCGTTCAACGTCAAGTCCACGGGCAACTACGTCGGTGGCTACCAGAATATCAATTTTGCCCTGTTTCAAGCGGTCTACCGTGCGCTCGCGAGCGGCCTGCGGAATATCACCGTTCAGTGGCTCTACATCAAACCCGCGTGCCGCTAACTTTTCAGCCAGTTCCAGCGTGGCGGTTTTGGTACGTACGAAGATGATCATGCCATCGAATGTTTCCACTTCCATAATGCGCGTCAGCGCTTCCAGTTTCTGGTGTCCGGCAACCTGACAGTAACGCTGACGAATTGTGCTGGCGGTACTTACCTTTGACTCGATCTTCACGTGCTTGGGATCGTTCAGATATCGCTGTGCAATCTTTTTGATTGGACCTGGCATGGTGGCCGAGAACAGTGCTGTCTGACGTTCTGCTGGCGCGTGACTTAAAATCAACTCTACGTCATCGATGAAACCCATGCGCAACATTTCGTCTGCTTCGTCCAGAACCAGGAACTTCAGTTTGTCGAGTTTCAGCGTACCGCGATTGATGTGGTCAATTACCCGTCCTGGTGTACCAACCACAACCTGAACGCCACGCTTTAACTGGCGGATCTGGTTGTCGTAAGACTGTCCACCATAAATTGGCAGTACGCGGATTTTTTGTGAGAAGGTGGCATAAGCCTGGAACGCTTCGGCTACCTGTATGGCCAGTTCACGAGTGGGAGCAAGCACTAAAAGCTGCGGATAATTGCCTTCTACGTCAAGATTTGCCAGCATAGGCAAAGCGAAGGCTGCCGTCTTCCCGGTACCAGTTTGAGCCTGACCCAGCAGGTCATGGCCATCCAGTAGTAACGGGATACTTTCAGCTTGAATTGGCGACGGTTTCTCGTAGCCAACTTTCTCAAGGGCCTGTAAGATAGGTTGCGGTAGTTTGAGATCGGTAAAGGTCAGTTCGACGTTTGTGGTCATTAAATTAAAGATCCTGGATAACTCGGACGGGCATAGCAGAAAAGCCAGCGATATATATAAAGTGCTATTATAGGCCAATAGTAGTGCGGATACCATTATTGTATAGGAAACCGACTGGTAAATTTATAGGGACAGTATTAGGAATCATGAGCAAGGTAAGCACAATGAAGAAAAGGTCATTACACCGCCGGGTACTTCTTTCGGCTATTCTTATGGGGCTGAGTGCCACGTCTTTAACAGGCTGCGGGCAAAAAACCAGTGAAGAACACTTACTCGCGGCGCGCCAGTTTATAGAGGCCAGGGACACAGAATCAGCGATTCTGGAGTTCAAAAATGCGATTCAAAAAAATCCTCAGGATCCCAATCCCCGCTTCGAACTGGGTCAGCTTTATGTGGATGAAGGCAATTTTGCTGCCGCAGAAAAGGAATTAAACCGCGCGCTGGAACTCGGCTATGACGTTTCCGCAGTCATTCCTCTACTCACACTGGCATATCAGGAAACCAACGCAGACGTTGCGCTGGCTGAAATAGACCACAGTGTTGATGGCCTAACAGCAGTAAAGCGCGCAGAAGTGACCTTCTATAAACTGGAAGCGCTGATTAAACTCGATAAAAAAACCGAAGCACGCCAGCTTATCGATGAAATCCGCGAGCTGGATACCAACAGTGTGTACAAAGGCTTGTCACTGGCTTACGAAAGTATGCTGGATGAGCAATACGAGAAAACTCTTACACAGGTTGAAGCCCTGCGTGAACAATCACCACTAAATAAAAACGTGCTGCAACTACAAGCGCGTTTGAATTTGTATCTGAAGAAACCAGACCAGGCAATTGAAGCTTATCAGGCCTATGTTCAGGCCTATCCTGAAGACGCGGAAACCTCGTTCATTTTGTCGGCGCTGTTAATGGACAACGAACGTTACGAAGACGCAGAACCGCTGGTAGATAAATTACTTACCAAGAGTGCCGGTAACCCGCTGCTCAATCAGTACAAGGCGGTTATCGAAGTCCGGGCCGGTGAGTTTGCCAGTGCCTTACAACATGTTGAGAAAGCGATTCAGGGCGGGCGAACCGATCCGTTAGCCCGTTTAGTCGGCGGATACAGTGCCTATCAGTTAAAAGATTACGCGGCGGCAACACGGCACTTGTCGATGATTGCGTCTAACCTGCCGCCGACTCACCCTGCATTGCGCATGCTGGCAGACAGCCTGTTGTATCAGGGAGAAAACGAAGAAGCAATGGACGTACTGAGTCGTGTAGACGGTGATTTTAGTACCGATGCCACCCTGTTTTCAAAAGCGGGTTATAAATTACTGCAAGACGGCAATGTTGTTGATGCTCAGGCAATGATTGAGCGGTCGGCGGATTTGGCCACCACGGCAGAAGATTTAACCCGGATTGGCGTGCTTCAGCTGTCTTTAAATGATGCTGACGGGATTCTTAATCTTGAAGAAGCCGTAAAGAAGGCGCCTGAAATTTCAAGTGGTCAGCAAACGCTGGCGAATGCTTACATTGCAACCAAACAGTTCGACAAAGCCTTGGGTGTTGCCCGTGAATGGCAGGAAAAGGAACCGCAAAACGCCGAACCGTGGCTGACCATTGCGCAGGTTAGCATTTTAAAAGATGACTTTGCGGCAGCAACAAAGGCCATCGAAAAGGCAGAATCCCTCGATCCCCGTAATATCAAGGCGAAACTGCAGCGTGTTTCCATTGCCATGAACGAGAAAAAGCCTGATGAAGCCGTAAACTGGTTAAAACAGGCATTGGAAATCGACCCGACGCACCAGTCTGCGCTGGCCATGTATTACATGATCAAACAGCAAGCCGGTAAAGCAAACGAAGGGATTGATTACATAAAAGAGATTGCCTCGCGCAATCCGAAATCTGACACGCCAAAAATTGTTCTGGCGCGCATCTTGTTAAGTGAAAATCGTTACGAAGAAGGCCTGAAAGTGATTAATCAGGTGCCTCAGCGCCCCGATGTCGCGATGCCATACTGGGATACCAAGGGCAGGTTGTTGCTGGCGAATAATCAGGTAAACGAAGCAAAAGCGCTGTATACCGAATGGTTGTCTATTTCGCCTAACAACAAAACCGCTACGCTGGGCCTGGTGATGATTCTGGATGTGCAGAACAAATTTGCCGACGCACTGGAAGTAACCAAAAAATTCCTCGAAAAGCGCCCGGATCGTCAAATAGAAATAGTGAAGTCGTATTTGCATTCGATGTTGCGTGAAATTCGCGAAACCGAAGCGATACTTGGCAAACTGACCCCCGAAGAACGCATGTTGCCGTTTGTACGCGGTGTAGAAGCGCGTTTGCAAATCTATCGGGAAGATTACCTGGATGCGGTGCCGAATGCCCTGGCTGCCTATGAGGAAATCCCTAGCACACGTAATTTACTGGTGCTGATGGCCGCCTATGAGCTTTCTGGCAGTAACGATAAAGCCTTTGCCGTTCTGAACGAGTTTTTACAGAACAATCCGGCGAATTTGCAAGCTAGATTATTATTCGCAGAGCGCATGATTCCAAAAGATCGCAAACAAGCGATTGGCGAATATCGCAAAGTCGCGAAGGACTGGCCAGATAACGCCATTGCACTGAATAACCTGGCTTTCCTGGAACTGGAAGAAGGGATGTTGGACGACGCCGAAGAGCATGCCCGTCAGGCATTAAAAGTGATCCCCAATGCGCCTGAAATCGCCGACACCCTGGCGCAAATACTGATAGCTCAAGGGGAAATGGAAGAGGCTAAATCCATCTACGATAAGATTGTGGACGAAAACGTGCGCAGTGATGAAGTGTTTCTCAATTATATTGAGTTACTGTTGAAGATGGACATGAAGACACTGGCAAACCGACGTTTAGGTAGCCGCGTGTTTGATGCACCCGAATCCCAGGCCCGGGTTGCAGCGCTCAAGAAAACCTACAATATCTAATCTGATAAACAAACACGCCCGGTTAAGCCGGGCGTTTTTTTAGTGAGCACGAGCGTTGTGCTAATTCACTTTATTGTTAATGTTTTGGTCCAGTTTTTTTTCTAGAGCGGCCAATTGCTCTGCGATGTCTTTCAATGTGGGTTCATCTTTATGCGCTTCACGCCAGGCTTTGGCGTTTTCTTCTTCCATAACGTTTACCACTATACCAATTACCATGTTGAGGAACGCAAAAGCAGTAAAGAAGATAAAGCTTAAATAGTAGAACCAGCTGAGCGGATACACTTCCATGGTTTCGTACATTACGTCAGTCCAGTCTTCAAAGGTCATCACCCTGAATAGCGTAAGTAACGAGATAGTAATATCGCCCCACAGTACCGGATTGATTTGCTCGAACAACGTGCTGCCCACTGCGGCGTAAATATAAAAAATAATGAACATTAACAGCATCACGTAGCCGAGTTGGGGCAATGCCTTCATCAGTGACACCAGTAATATGCGCAATTCCGGAATAATCGAAATCATCCGCAGTACCCTGAAAACCCTTACCAGGCGGGCAATAAGTGCAGTATCACTGTTTTCCAGTGGTAACAGGCTCACTAATACAATAATGGTATCGAACCAGTTCCAAAAGCTTTTGAAAAAATCGAGTTTACGTCGCTCTGCCAGGAAGCGGATGGTGAGTTCGACCAGGAAAAACGCACTGATAAGCCAGTCTAATATGTTGGTGACATGGTTTACCGCAGCTGGCATATCATAGGTTTTTGCGCCTACCAGTAAGGCGGAAAACAAGATCACGCCAATAACAAAAAGCTCAAAGGCTTTGTTAGAGCGAATGTGTTCAAATCGGTTTTGTAATTGAGACGCTTGCATAGTTGAAGTGTAAAGATTGAGAATTATTACTATTTAGGCTTATACTTAAGTGGAAATCACTTCCATTCAGAGCAGGCTGTATCATGGACGAGAGCAACAAGAGTTTGCAAGCAAAATTATCCCAATTGAACGACCAGTTAGACAATTACTCGTCCACCGTGGATGACATACAAGCGTTAAAGCTGGCAATGCAGGACATTCTTGAAGATCTGGAATTATTGTCTGATTTGCCGGATTCCCAACGTATAAACTAAAAAGCGCCCAACCGGGCGCTTTTTAATAAGTTAGATAAGCCTTACCCGGCAGCTTTCATGCCTTGCTCGAGTAACTCGATATCTTCGGCTTTTAAGTTACCAGCCGCTTGTTTAAGCGTAACCATAGCCTGAATAAAATCGTAACGCGCACCAGCCAGGTTGGCGCGAGCGTTAAATAAGTTACGTGTGCTGTCCAGTACGTCAACAATGGTACGCGTACCTACGTCAAAACCAGCTTCGGTTGCTTTTAGTGCGCTTTCCGCTGAAATAACGGCCTGTTCTAGTGCGCGAATAGTCGAGATTGACGCTTTAACATCATTGTAAGAACTGCGAACCGACTGAACAGTCTGACGGTAAGCCAATTCAAGATCCTGACTGGAGGAGACATACAAATCACGGGCACGGTCAGCCTGAGCTGATACTGAGCCGCCCTGATAAATCGGTACACTTACCGACAAGCCAATGCTTTGACTGTCGAAGAACGGTGTGCTGTTTTTAAAGAATGGAGATTCAGTGGTACCTTTTGATGCGCCATAAGATGCACTTAAACCCACTGTTGGATAATGCCCTGCGGTGGCAATATCGATATCCATTTTTGCTACATCAAGCGCAAGACGTTGGGCTAACAATGTCAGGTTTGCATTTTCAGCAATACTCAACCAACCATCAACATTTTCCGGGCTTGGTGCGGTTGCTGAAAAACGCTCGGTGTTTAATATATCCAAACGGTCGTGGTATTTACCGGTAATAACACGCAGCGCTTCACGAGCCAGTTCAATGCGGTTCTCCGCTACAATTTCCTGCGCTACTGTGCTGTCAAAGTTAGCTTGTGCTTCATGCACGTCTGTGATCGCCGTTAAGCCCACTTCAAAACGCTGTTTAGTTTGTTCCAACTGACGCTCAATGGCACGTTTTTCTGCGCGAACAAAATCCAGATTGTCCTGGGCACGCAGTACGTTTAAATACGCGGTAACTGTGCGCACAATCAGTTCCTGAGTAGCGGCAGCATAGCTGGCATCGCTTTGTTCTGCGGTTAATTCTGCGCGGTCAAGACCCAGCCAGTTAGAGTGGTCGTACAGTGACATGGTTAGGTCAACACCATAGCTGGTGGAGTTGCTGTCAATGTCAACATCAACGATGTTAAAGCCGGTTGAACCGTCATCGTTGGTAACCTGGATAGTTTGCGTGGTTTCCCGTGATGACTTGGAATAACCCAGTGAACCGGAAATTTGAGGAAGTAATGCGGCGCGGCTTAGCGGAATACCTTTATAGGCTGCATCGCGTTGAGCCTTGGCACGATTAACGACCGGATCGTTAGCAAGGGCCTGTTGATAAACTTCCAGTAAACTATCGGCTAATACCGGTGTAGTTATACCAAAACCGAGCATTAGTGATATGAGTGTTCTTTTCATTTGTGCGCCTTCAATCTCAACTGTTTTGCGTATTCAAGGTGTGTTGATGGACTGTTTATACGGTGGTAAGGTGCCTGTGTTACATCGGGTAACCCACACCGGGAGACCCACACCTCAACGCCATTGAATACTGTTCCATGATCTGTTTCGTACTTTAAGTAAGTCAACGACTAAAAGATACTTATAAGACGTAACAGAGCTTGAGCAAGTGTAACAGAATATGTGTTATGTCTGCCCAATCGTGTATTACTCAAATTATAAATACACGGATGATCGTAAATGTTCAAATTCGTATATTAACCGGTTTACACAGTAAAAGAGAATGCAATGAAAGCGAAAATTCAGCGTTTCAACTCAGCTGACGTGGAAATACTCAGTAAAAAGCCTGTCTACAATGGCTTTTTTACCATGATGCTGTATGAGTTCAGACACAAAAAATACGATGGTAGCTGGAGTGATATTGTTCGCCGTGAAATGTTTGAACGCGGCCATGCTGTAGCGGTATTGCCCTATGATCCGGTTACCGAAGAATTCGTATTGATTGAACAGGTGAGAATGGGCGCGCTGGCCACATCTGACTCGCCTTGGTTAATTGAAGTGATTGCCGGGATCATTGACGAAGGTGAAACTCAGGAGTCAGTTTGTCACCGGGAAGCGGAAGAAGAGGCGGGTATAGCCTTAACCCATCTGACTAAAGCCTTGAGCTATCTTGCCAGTCCTGGAGGAACAACCGAACGTTTGCATATTTATATGGCGAAAACCGATGCCACTCAGGCATCCGGCGTGCATGGCTTAGCTTATGAATCAGAAGATATTTTAGTGCATCGGGTGGCAGAGAACGACGCACGTGAGTGGTTGGCAAACGGCAAAATAGACAACGCAGCGGCCATTATTGCGTTACAATGGTTCTTTATGAATAAGCAAAATTTACTGGCGAGCTGGCAATAACGTGGCAACCCCTTTGCGCAAATATGTACCAAATCTTCCTACGCTGCAGGCAATCTGTGAGCGTAATTACGTGCATTTGTTGTCGATGCTGCCAGACTGCGACACTCAGGCCCTTACCTATCGCTTCAGCGCAGGCAAAGGGCTTTGCTATCAAATCAGGATTGTCGACTCGGCCCGTTATACCAGTACCCTCGATATAGAACAGGTTGATACTGGCACACCCGATTACATGAAGCCGGCCATGACCGTGCGCTTGTATCACGACGCCAGAATGGCAGAAGTCACGTCCAGTCAGAACGCGGGTGCACTGGCTCCCTCTTATGAATATCCCAATGCCAAAATGCGGCTGCGCAACGAAAAGCACATGGTGAATTTATTTCTTACCGAGTGGCTGCATTTTTGCCTTAATCACGATGCCCAGCCGATTGCTCAACCGCAATGAAGCTGATTCAACTCTCTGATTGCCATTTGCTGGAGAACCCGGAGCGCGAAGGGTATGGCGGTATTAATCCACTGCAAAGCCTGCTTGCGGTATTAAACCTGGTTGCAACGCAAAAGCCGGATGGCATTATTGTAACCGGCGACATCAGTGGTGATGATTCCGATGCCAGTTACCAGTTTTTTATTGATGCACTGAATCAATGGCTGCCAGATGTGCCGGTTAAAGTAATTGCCGGCAACCACGACAATAATCCATTGTTTAACTCGCGCCTTGCTCCCTGGCTTTTAACGGCTGACACCTGCTGGGAATTTGGCGATTGGTGTATTCATGGGCTGGACACCCGCTCAACAGGTACGCTGGGGATTATTAACCCGAACCAGTTGCAACAGATCAGTACGCAAATACAACAACATGCCGAAAAACAGCATTTGCTGGCACTGCATCACCATCCGGTAGCCACATACAGCTGGATGGATAAACACGCGTTACAGGGTGTGCCGTTACTTGAAGCCTGGCTTGCCGAGCATCCTGTTGCCGCGCTGTTACACGGGCATATCCACGCCGATAATCTGGCTAGTCTGGCTGGCCGGCCGGTTTACGGTGCACCATCGACTTGTTGGCAGTGGGCATTAACGCCAGAATTTGGACTAGCCGACGTGGCACCAGGATTCAGACAATTCAATTTAACCTCATCACTGAGCACAGAAATAGGGAGAGTGACATGAGTGCCATTTTGTATTTACACGGATTTTTAAGTTCCCCTTTGTCGGTAAAAGCCCAGCAAACGCGCGCCTATCTGGCAGAGCATCATCCTGATATCGAGTTCATTTGCCCTGAATTGTCGAACCATCCGGCCGAGTTAAGCAAACAACTACTTTCGCTTATTACTGCGAATCCTGTGTTAACCGACAACGGCTTAAAAGTGATTGGCAGTTCCATGGGCGGCTATTTAGCCACCTGGCTAATGGCACAGTTCAACGGCAAGGCGGCACTGATTAACCCAGCAGTAAAGCCCTTTGAATTGCTGGAAGGCTATTTAGGCGCGCATATCAATCCTTATACTCAAAAACAGTTTACATTGAGTAAATCAGACATTGAGCATATCAGGCAGCTCTATGTGCCACACATTACCAGCCCAGCCAACTTTAAAGTACTGTTACAAACTGGCGATGAAACCCTGGACTACCGTTTGGCGGTGCAGCATTACCAAGGGGCAGAGGTAGTTGTGGAAGAGGGTGGCGATCACAGTTTTGTGGATTACGAGCAGCATTTGCCAGCGATTGCGGCGTTTTTGTTTTCTGCCTAAGGCTGAAATTGCGCTTCCTCCAAGTGCCTGATAACATCGGCCAAAACAACGCAGTTTTTTTAGCCTGGAACAGTCTCCTGCGCTTGAGTACTGAGTAACCCAAACACCTGACAACGAAGAACAATCACAACTATGTCGAATCAATATAATTCTGATGCAATTGAGGTGTTAAATGGCCTTGAGCCGGTAAAACGCCGCCCGGGAATGTATACCGATACCGTTCGCCCTAACCATTTGGGTCAGGAAGTTATCGACAACAGTGTGGATGAGGCGTTAGCGGGTCATGCAACAAATATTAAAGTAATCTTGCATGAAGATCAGTCGCTGGAAGTGATCGACGATGGCCGTGGGATGCCGGTGGATATTCATCCGGAAGAGCGTATCTCTGGCGTAGAGTTGATCATGACCAAGCTGCACGCCGGTGGTAAGTTCTCAAATAAAAACTACGAGTTCTCCGGCGGTTTGCACGGCGTGGGGATCTCGGTAGTAAACGCGTTGTCTACCCGCGTAGAAGTGACCATTCGCCGCGACAGTCAGGTGTATTTTATTGCGTTTGAAAATGGTGATAAAGCCGAAGATTTGCGCGTAATCGATACCTGTGGCCGTCGTAACACCGGTACCAGTGTGCGTTTTTGGCCTGACCCACAGTATTTCGATTCAGCTAAGTTTTCGGTGTCGCGCCTGCGCCATAATTTGCGGGCGAAAGCGGTACTCAGCCCAGGCCTGCGGATCAAGTTCGACGACAAGGTTAACAAAGAAAGCCACGAGTGGTTTTACGAAGATGGCTTGCAGGATTACCTGTTAAGTGCTGTAAAAGAATATATCACTGTGCCGGAAGATGTGCCGTTTATTGGCAACTTCAGCGGTAATGGCGAAGCGGCTAACTGGGCTGTCATGTGGTTGCCGGAAGGTGGTGAACTACTTACCGAAAGTTACGTAAACCTGATCCCCACTGCTCAGGGGGGAACGCATGTAAACGGCTTGCGTCAGGGATTGCTGGAATCCATGCGGGAATTCTGTGAATTCCGCAACCTGTTGCCAAGGGGGGTTAAATTAACCCCTGATGATATCTGGGAGCGTTGCGCCTATATTCTTTCTACCAAGATGCACGATCCACAGTTTGCCGGACAAACCAAAGAGCGGCTATCGTCGCGTCAGGCATCGGCGTTTGTATCAGGCGTAGTAAAGGACGCCTTTAGTTTGTGGTTGAATCAGCACACTGACGTTGCCGAAGCGCTGGCAGATATGTGTATTAATAACGCTCAGCGTCGTTTACGTCAGAACAAAAAAGTTGCACGTAAAAAGGTCACACAGGGCCCTGCGTTGCCTGGTAAGTTAACTGATTGCTCGTCGCAGGACATTAACTACTCAGAGCTGTTTTTGGTGGAAGGGGATTCTGCGGGAGGTTCAGCCAAACAGGCTCGTGATCGCGAGTTCCAGGCCATTATGCCGTTACGCGGTAAAATTCTGAACAGTTGGGAAGTCGATTCCAGTCAGATACTGGCTTCGCAGGAAATTCACGATATTTCCGTTGCGCTGGGCATTGATCCTGATTCAGAGGATTTGTCGGGACTGCGGTACGGGAAAATTTGTATTCTGGCCGACGCCGACTCCGATGGGCTGCATATCGCCACCCTGTTGTGCGCGTTGTTTGTACGCCACTTCAGAGCGCTGGTAAATGCAGGTCACGTGTATGTGGCAATGCCGCCGCTGTTTCGCATTGACGTGGGTAAAGAAGTTTTTTACGCATTGGACGAATCAGAAAAGCAGGGCATTCTGGACCGCATTGAAGCCGAAAAACGCCGTGGCAAAATTAACGTGCAGCGGTTTAAAGGATTGGGCGAGGTGAACCCTATTCAAGGGCGGGAAACCACTATGGATGGCAACACCCGACGATTAGTTCAGCTTACCGCCGATGATGCTGATGACATGCTGGAAATGATGGACATGTTGTTAAATAAAAAACGTTCCGGCGATCGCAAGCAGTGGCTGGAAAGCAAGGGTAATATGGCTGAGGTGGTGTAACGCCCCTCGTTTTCACGGAAGACCAACGATTGAAAGCAATTTTATTCGACCACGACGGCACGCTCATTAATTCTGAAGCCGTCCACTTTGCGCTTTGGCAACAAGTACTGAGCCCGTTCAATGTGACATTAACCGAACAGTACTACAATAGCGTGATGGCGGGTATTCCCGTGCCCCAAAACGCAATCGACGCTGTAAGGGATTTTAATTTACCTATTACTGCTAAAGATCTTGCAGAAAGTAAGCAGTTACTTACTAAAGAGCATCTGATGAAAGCCCCGTTCCCGTTAATGCCCGGGGCTGACGAAACGCTAAAGCGCTGCAAGGAAAAAGGACACCGGATTGCTATTGTTACCGGCGGTAGCCGTTTGTCGGTGATGCGTACCATTGAATGTTATGGTTACGAAGAGATCATTGAATGCGTGGTGGCTGTTGAGGATGTAGAGCACAGTAAACCAGCCCCCGATTGCTACCTAAAAGCGCTGCAAGAGATGGGCATTTCAGCCTCTGAAGCGATGGCGGTAGAAGACACTGAGCACGGTTTAAAGGCCGCCGTGACAGCAGGGTTGCGCTGTGTTGCTATTCCTACCATTCAATCTGAGTCTCACGATTTTAGTGCTGCCAGTGCCAGGTTTGCCAGTCTGACCGATTGGGTGAGTGCTGAAATAACCCCATTATAATTGCGAGCGGGAGAGTCACGCTTACATGTTTCGACGTTTACTGTTTATCATCTTGCTAGTGCTGTTAGTCGGCGTAATCGGGCTGGCGTTCTTAACACTTGATCAGGCCCCCATTGTCACCAGGGAATCATCCAAACAGGTAGATAATGCCGATACCGTTAAAGAGTTGTTGAGGCAGTTAAAGAACAGTGTGGAAGACCGCCATGCGCAACAACAAGTACATATATCGCAATCGCAATTTGAAAGTTTAATGGGCTTTGCTCAGCGGGCGTTACCAGGCTTTCAGGGAGCGGTTGATATTGAGCCACATAAAACGCTGATCCAGGCCAGTATGGCATTGCCTGCACCCGCAAACAGTTTATACATAAATGTGACTGCACAGGTGTTTCCTGCTGATGGGGTAGACATCGACTACGTGCGTGTGGGCAGTTTGATTATTCCGGGTGAAACCGCACTGAATATGGCGGTGTGGCTGGTAGACAAATTTACCAAAAGCGATGTGGCCAGCACGGCTGCTAATCAAATCACCCGGGTTACCATGACCGACTCCCAGTTGACTCTGGATATGCGCCCCCTCGATGAATTGCTGGCACAAATCGATGTTGCCCGAGGCAATATTAGTAGCGGCGAGGACCCGTTGGGTGACCTCACTACGGAGTATCTGGCGTACTTAGACGCTTCACCATTGGGGAATTCCCCAACGCCACAAACCCTTGCGAAATACCTGAATCTGGTATTGAGCCGGGCGGCTTCACTTAGCGATGAAGACGACGCTGTTTTGCATAATCAGGCAGCGCTGTTGTCGTTGGCTATTTATCTTGGCGACCACCGGATTTCGCAATTGGTGGGGGCAAGTCACCCAACATCTGGTGAAATAGCGCAGCCGCGTGCACCAGCTGTACTTGCCCAACGCAATGATTTAGCCAAGCACTTTACCATTTCTGCGGCCATTCAAATTTTGTCACAGCAAAACATGACGCTCGCCATTGGTGAGTTTAAAGAGCTGATGGACAGAGCCATGGGCGGCAGCGGCTATAGCTTTGTGGATCTCGCTGCGGATATGTCTGGTATGGCATTTGGACGCGTAGCAAGTGAGGCTACAACGGCAACCCAGGTGCAGGCATTAGCCGAAGCACATTTTCGCGAGCGCGATATTTTGCCGTATATCGGCGGATTACCTGAAGGGCTTAGCAAAGCTGAATTCCGACGCCGCTACAATGAGGTAGACAGCCCTGCTTATCGTGAACAAGTAGCGGACATTCAGCAGAGAATTGATAAATTGCCTCTTTACCGACTCGGCGCGCAGTAGCGCGCTGTCGGTATGAGCAAGCATATTACTGATGTGATACCGCAGTAAACTGCTGAAGCGTGGCCAAAGCCAGTTCAATTTTCTTAACCAACGGCACCAGTGCCGCTTTGGCTTCGTCGTCTGACTGCGATTTTAATGCCTGCCAGTCCTGGGCAATTTCTTCCACATAAGGCGAAAAGCGTTTCGCCCGTGTTGTAAAACCACTGTCCTCGGCAAAGATTGCCACAAACTTGCCTTTTTGCTGTTGTTGCAACTGATCGAGTCGCGCGTCGGCGTCTACTGCCTTGCGATATAACGTTTGCAGCGTTTCTTGTAATTGCTGGTGTACAGAATCCAAGTGAGCGCTCCTGTAAATTTCATTAAAGTTAACTAAAGAGTGGCCGATACAGCCATGAGGTGGGCAATTCTGCCCACTTTTTAACATTGCTACAAGCAAATAAGGAAACTGGTATGGATATTCAAGGTGCAGGTGCCTCTGGAACGTCCGGTGCGTCGCTTGAGTTGGCATCGCTGAAACTGGCCAAAGACCAGCAGAAGCAAGATGGTCAGGCTACGCTTCAGTTGCTGGAATCAGCTGCTGACGTACCAAAAACCGCATCCGCAAATCCGGCTATCGGCGCCAACATCGATACCTATGCGTGATTAACGGAGCTTTGCTCCTGTGGATGAAGACGTAAGTCGACCGGCGTTTTGCCAGGTTGGCCACCAATTTCGGTAACGAGTTTGGGGACCATAAATCCTGGCTGACGCTTTATCACTTCAGCCATTAATACCCTCGCTTCCTCTAGTGATACGTCAAAATGCGCAGCGCCTTGCACTTTGTCGAGCGTATGCAGGTAATAAGGCATTACGCCTGCGTCAAATAACGCTTCATTTAGTGCCGTTTGCGTGTCTGCTGTATCGTTTACGCCTCGCAGTAAAACCGCCTGATTCAGCAAGGTGACGCCCGCCTGTTTAAGCCTGGCAAGGCGCTTTATAAGTTCACCAGATAGCTCATTTGCATGATTCACATGTAACACCATAATGCGCTGCAAAGGGCTGGTGGCGAACCAATCGAAGAATGCACTGTCCAGCCGCTCGGGTAACACAACGGGTAAGCGGGTGTGAATACGCAGGCGTTTGATGTGCGCAATACCGGCAATCTGCTGTGCCATATCACTTAAATGTGAATCTTTGGCCATGAGCGGATCGCCGCCTGAGAAAATGACCTCGTTTATGTTGGTATTCGCTTCAATATAATTTAAGTGCGCGGCAAACTCCTGCTTCGACAAGCTATTATCGCTATAGGGGAAGTGGCGCCTGAAACAATAGCGGCAATTCACGGCACAGCCACCTCGCACAATCATGAGTACCCGACTATTGTATTTGTGCAGCAACCCACGCCCTGCTGTGTCGTGTTCGCTCAGTGGATCAAGGACAAACCCAGGGGGCGTTAAAAATTCCTGG